>JAOTSS010000010.1 GCA_029864805.1 Candidatus Nitrosopumilus sp.
CTATTCCAAAAAATGCAGAAATGATTCCTGCAAAAAAGCTTGCACCTATTGCAAAAATCATTATTTGTTTAGACAATATTTTTTCTTTAGTTTCAATTTTTTTTTTCAAAAAAATGTAAGCTGCTGAAGCTATCAAGACAAAACCAAATAAAATTTTAAAAACATCAGGTGCAACATCAGTTGAAATTATTGCACCCAAAATAGTACCAGGGATTGAAAGTAATCCAAGTTTCAATCCCAGAGAGAGTTCAATTCTTTTTTGTTTAGAATATGAAATAGTAGATGCAATAGCATTACTCAACGCAGCAAAAAGACTGTTACTCGCAGCAGCTGTGGGAGAAAACCCAAGAAATGTCAACACAGGAACCACGACGATTCCCCCACCAAGACCAATCATTGAACCCAAAATTCCAGCTGCAAATCCTAAAAGAATCAACCATAATTGTTCAATCATTGTAATCGTCAATCAAAAAATATTGCCGTATATAATCAGACTAGTTAAGAACAATTAATGTCCATAAATAAGACTCACCAGTAGAGGTAATCTCCAAGATCAAACTCTTGTTCTCTAAACCCGTAATTTCAGATTTGAGTGTGGTTTGTAAGGACATATTATATTTTTCTTCAGCAGCGTCAAGCCAAGATTGGATGGATTCAAAACCTCCTGGACGATGCATCTCCCAGCAATCACAAATTAATGTCTGAATCATGGTCTGAAAAACAATATTGATCTCATCCTTTTTTGAATTCAATGATGGTGAAGCATCAATTATTGCAAGTGCCATAATAGGTTCATCAGACGTTCCACCCATGTTTAGATTTCCAATAGTTTTTCCATCAGAGTTTAAGAGTGCAGTAGTAGTACAATAATCTACAGTCCGCATATTGTTTGTAGAATCAAAGTAGGTACAATATTGATCTATTGTTTGATCAGTTATTACGACAGAGGAAGACACAAAAATATTTTGTGTCGTAAGAGATTTTTTTATTTTTTCTATATCATGAAATGTGAAATTATTTTTATAATTAGAATTTGAAATATTAGATTCTAAAGAATTTTCGGAAATTAAAATAAATGAAAGAGTACCAACAATTCCAAAACTAATCAAGATTGGAATTAACATTATTTTATTCATTACAACCATTTTAAAATTGTCTCACATAAGGATTTTTAAAATCAAATAGAAATAATATTCAATACAGAATCTTTTGTGATGTTGTTTTGTTCAACAAACCCAGATGTGACTTCAAGGATATATACTGCTTCGCCATCAGGCACAATACTTTGACAAGTTGTGATTTCTAATGGACTTTTACATGGAAGAATATTTTTTTCAATATGTACAACTTTACCGTCTGCATCAAACCAAATCATATCAAGTGAGAATTGCATATTAAGCATCCAAAGAGAATAAAGACCGGATTGTTCAAACACAAAGATCATTCCTTGATCATATGGTAATTCATCTTGGAACATTAAACCACGAACACGTCTTGGCTCCGTGTCTGCAATCTGTACCTGTAAAGGAACATCATCAACCTTTATGGTACCTCTAGGAAATTCAACAGATTCTAATTTACTTTCACTTGGAATAGACATCAAACCAACTGCACCAATAATCACAGCAGCAATAAAAATAGGAATCAATACCTGTGATCTTGTAGTCATGAATAGATTTCTTTTAATCCTTTTAAAAACTAAAGGTGTTACATTATAGAATTCTTAAACTCACTAATTGATGAAAGTGTATTTTTTGTTTCATGACCAATATCATGAATAGTTGAGCCATTGTATTTCTTGTCAAGATATCTACCTGCAACAATCATTGGACCTCCAACAGCACAAGTTACACCAGTTGGTTCTGGAATCCATAACATCAAAAATCCAATTTTTTGGAGTTTTTTACCAGGTGCTGGAGCCTTCTGAAGAGCACCCAACGAGGCATGGGTATGTTTACGGTCAATTTTAGCAATATCAGCATACAAATTGGCTCTTCGTTTAGCTGAATCAGAGATTTTTTGTAAATTTGCTAGTCGTTCCTTTAGTAGATCTGCCATACCATTACATATTTTATAAAAAATAGTTAACATTCAAAGATCAACTAGCATCACATTCAAGTCAACAAAGAGTAACCAAGTTTATACAAAAG
This sequence comes from Candidatus Nitrosopumilus sp., assembly GCA_029864805.1. The sequence continues at coordinate 2,151 of JAOTSS010000010.1, forward strand.
ACACTCAATTATACTGGATTCAAATTAGATACAAAGAACACATGAAATCTAAAAATTCTAAGAGATTAGATTCAATAAAAGCTGCCCACGAAACTGAAAGAACACGTTCAAGTACCAGAATGGAGGATTATTTAGAAATAATAGCAGAGCTTGTCGAATTAAAAGGATATGCAACCACATTGGATATTTCAAGATACATGAACGTAAGTGCACCTAGCGTAACTAAGATGCTTCAAAGATTAGATGAGGGGGAATTTTTAGAATATGAAAAGTATCACGGAATTAATCTTACAAGTAAAGGGAAGCAAATAGCCGAAGGTATAAGACAAAATCATGGAATTTTATTAGAATTCTTAGAAATTTTGGGAGTAGGATATGATACTGCCAATCAAGATACAGAAGGAATTGAACATCATCTTAATCCAAAAACAATAAAACAATTAAGAAAATTCATTACTTTTCTAAAAGCAAATCCTAAGATTATTGAAAATTTTAAAAATCTTTAAAATATAATTTTATGTCGTTTTGTGAAGATATAACATCAATTAGATTTCTAGCAGTGTCAGAGCGTTTTGGAATTTTTATTTGTCCCTTTTTACCAATTCTTACAGATGCTAGAAAGGTATCATTTACATAGATATCAGCATGCATGGATGTGTATTCTCTGCTAACAGTTAGAAGTAACGCAGTTTTTGATTCTGAAAATGTAAAAGGAAGATCATTGGATGATAACGATAGATTTTCGGAATTTTTTGCCACCACATCAATATGGACCTGAAGTGATTTTTCAATTTCATTAATGTTAGAACCGCCTCTTCCAATGATAGATGGAATATATTGTTCATTTACAAGTACTTTTACTCTATTATCAGATAAAATTTCAACTTGTGCATTAGGATCATATCTTTTGAAAGTATCTTTTATTTTATCTTCAGCAAGCTTTTCAATTCCAACTTTTTGAACTCTCTTTGCAACAGGGACAATCACATTCTCTTCTCCAAATGTGTATATTTCATGTTCTAAGACATTATCTTGAAAATTTTTCACCTCAATTACAGGTCTTGCAAGATCAGATTCAGTCATACCTGAAGGTACTTTTACTTTTAATTCTAGATCATATACTTTTTCGATTCTTCCATCATTTACAAAAATCACAGTGTCCAAGATATTTGGGATGATTCCTAATTCGATCTTTCCAATAAAACGTTGAATTGCATCCAGTGGAGAGTTTGCATGTACAACTCCTACCATTCCAACTCCAGTTAATCGTAAATCAGCAAATGTTCTAAAATCTTCCCGTCTTCTTACTTCATCAAAAATAGTATAATCAGGACGAACTAAAAGTAAAATATCTGCAGTGTTATCAAAACTTCCATCTAATTTTCCATATTGTGTGATACCAGAATCAACTTGCAAGTCCCGAGGAGATTCAAACGTTTTAACAATTTTCCCTTTTTTCTGATAAAAATTTGCCAGTCCAGACGCAAGTGTACTTTTTCCAGAACCAGGAGCACCTGAAATTACAATTCCTTCGGCTCTATCAGACAATCGTTCCATTAACTCATCAGAAATTTCATAATCCTCCAAAGACAGTTTGATGATTGGGTGAACAATGGTTATTTCGTAAGATTCAGAAAATGGAGGGTATGTAATGGCAATTCTATAATCATTATGTTGGATTACAGATGCACCTGTCTTAGATATTTCAACAGTACTTGAATCAGATACACTTGCAACATCAAATATTTGTGATGAAATCATCTGCAGATAAGATTTTGTAAGAATCTTATTGCTAATAGGAGTTAACGAAAAAGCGCCAGGCATTCCTTTTTTTGCCAGTGGAAATTGATTTTCCTTAAGATGAATACTCATAGTTTCAGAATCAAAAAATTTTAAAAATTCTAATTTTTCATCTTTAATTTTGGTTTTAAGAAATACAGTCTCAATACCTTCAGCCTGTGCGACTAGATGTTGTACATTATCTGAAGTGTAAAGAACAGCATCATTTTGTTTTGCCATATCAGATATTAGTGCATCAATTCTACCACTAGTAGCAAATTTGATATCATCTGTAGAAGGATGAGGGCCCGTAATAACAATCTCCAATCCAAAACTTTTAGACAGTTCGTTGAGTTTTCTGATTTTTTCTAAACCAATAAATCCCTGTTCTTTTTTATTTGAAGCCTGAGATTGTAACTCATCAAGTACGGCTTGAGGAATAATTATTTGATGGTTTCTAATTGTGCCAGTTTCGATCTGGGCAATTAATTCACCATTAATTATTATGCTAGTATCAGCTACTATTTTTGACAAGTTTTCTAATCATTTCTTCTAGACTTATACCCTAAATTACTTTCTAAAATTCCTTTAATGGAATCTAAAACAGAATTAAAATCAAAGGAATTTGAAATATAAAAGATGCAACCTCATTAACACGATTCGGAAGTATTTTTTTAATCAGAACTAGCAGTAATTAAAATTATTTTTGTATTAAGACTATATGACATAGTTCTTTTGTTATAGAAAAACTATCTTTTTTGAAGGTATTACTAGTACATACCATTTACGAATGGATTATAGTTAATTATTTGAGAAAGATTATGTGCAAAGTGAAATTAGTAGAGAAGAATTTCCACTTCTTTTAGAATCAATCAATATCATAAAATCAGGAAAAATACCTACTTAAAGAAAACAAACTCTGAGAGTTAAAATTCCTCACTCTCTAAAAAAAATGTATATTTTTAAAAAATAGTCATGGAACAAGGACAAAAAAACGATGAATTTTATAAAAATTGTATCGAGTATTTTGAATTTTTACGAAAGAAAGGCACTGTAGATTATGAGTTTGAGGACGAGTATTATTTCACCATGCCTGCAATTTCAAATCACTAAACACATAAGATTTACGAGGTTCTTTAATTCTAATTAATTATGAATACAGTATTGCAAGATCTAGCAGACAGCGGGATCAAGTATGCTATTCAGACTGGAGTACAATATTGTGATATAAGGGCCGAACAACAAGAAAAAAAATCAGTACATATAGAAAATAAGGAAATAGAAGATGTCAAAACATCTACGGATTCTGGTTTAGGAATAAGATTAATCAAAGAAGGAGCATGGAGTTTTTGTTCAATTACAGATCCAAAATCATTTGACGAAGTTAAAGAAAAAATTAATCAGGCAATAAAAAACTCGTCTTACCATACAAAAAATAAAAAGAAAATAGATCAGTATCCAAATCCAACAAACAGCATCAAAATTGATTTTCCAGTTTTAAAAAAACCATTGATTGATGAATTAATTACAATTGGATTAGAATGTAGCAAAATTATTTTAGATACACCACGAATCGTCAAATCAATTATCAATCCGTGGTACACAGTGAACTCAAAATATTTTGTAAATAGTGAAGGCTCTAAAATTGAACAGAATTTTACAGATGTTGCAACAGATATGATTGCACTTGCACATGAATCAGGAATTACTCAATCAATAAACGTTACAGAAGGAGGAAGAGGAGGATTAGAACAAATTACAAATAAAGACAAAATTCAACAGAAAGCTAAAGATATTTCCCAAAAAGCATCAGAATTGATTTTAGCAAAATCTGTCAAAGAAAAACACACAACAGTTGTGATGAATCCAGATTTTGTATCATTGCTTACACATGAAATACTAGGTCACCCATCAGAAGCAGACAGAGTATTAGGAAAAGAAATGGCATGGGCCGGAGGTGCTTGGTGGAAAGGAAAAATTGGAGAAAAAATAGGATCAGAGAATCTAAACGTGTTTGATGATCCCACCATCAAAGAAAGTTTAGGATGGTACTATTTTGATGATGAGGGAACTGAAAGTAAAAAAACCACACTTGTTGAAAATGGAATTTTGAAAAACCACATGCAAAACAGAGAAACTGCTCAAATTTTCAACACCATACCTACTGGGAATATGAGAGCTACAAACTATCGATTCATGCCTTTGATTCGCATGGCATGTACATGTATCGGAAATGGGGATAGAAATGTAAATGAAATAATCAAAGAAGTGAAAAATGGATACCTAATTTCAAATATGAAAATTCCATCAATAGATATGAAACGATACAATTGGAGTATTTCGTGTCAATACGCACAAAAAATTGAAAATGGTGAAATTACGGATTTGTTAAGAGATGTTATTGTGATTGGAACAGCACCAGAGTTTTTTGAGTCAATCGATGCTTGCGGAAATGACTTTACAGTTAGACCGATAACCAATTGTGGGAAAGGAGATCCTATGCAATCAATGATTATGGGAAATGGAGGACCAACAATTCGTGGTGTTGCAACAGTGAAGAGTGTAAACTAAAATGAAACAAGAATTAGAAATAATAAAACAAAATGTCATAAATTGTACAAAGTGTGATCTTTGTAAGACTAGAACCAATTCGGTTCCAGGAAAAGGAAATTTTCAATCAGATGTAATTTTTGTTGGTGAGGCACCCGGTAGAAACGAAGATAAAAATGGCGAACCATTTATCGGAATTGCAGGAAAAAGACTATCAATAGCACTTGATGAAGCAGGAGTTTCTAGAGAATCAATATACATTACAAATGTTGTAAAATGCAGACCTCCAAAAAATAGAGTTCCAAATACTGTTGAGAGAAACACATGTCAAGAATATCTAAAACAAGAAATTTTAATAATCAAACCAAAGATAATTTGTATTTTAGGAAATACCGCATTTAGTTCAATTTTAGGAGGTTCTGAAATAACAAAATTCAGAGGAAAAATAGTAAGAAAAGACAATCAATTGTATTTTCTCACCATCCATCCAGCAGCAACAATCTACAATCAAGAACTAATTGATGTATTAAAAAAAGACATTGTAAAACTGTTTGAAAACATAATAGAATTAAAAAATGGTAACAAAATTAGTATAGATATAGAATATGCTTCCTAGGGAATTTTACAATAAAGATACAGTAATAGTCGCAAGAAACATTTTAGGAAAAAGAATAATTAGAAAAATTAGAGGCACAGTGATAACAGGAATTATTATTGAAACTGAAGCATATAGACATTCAGATGACCCTGCGAGTCATGCATTTGTTAAGCAGACAGAAAGAAACAAGGCAATGTTTGAGGAAGTGGGACATGCATATGTCTATTTTACATATGGAATGCATTATTGCTTTAATGTAGTTGCAAGACATCCAAAAAGCAAAGCAGGTGCAGTTCTAATTCGTGCGATAGAGCCTGAAAAAGGAATCAAGAGAATCCAAAAAAACAGAGGAATGACAAACTTGAAAAATCTTACTAATGGGCCTGCTAAATTGACACAGGGACTAGAGATAACAAAAGAGTGTTATGGTACAGATTTAACTAAAGATTTGAAATTATGCATTGAAGATGGAATTAAACCAAGAAAGATCTATGAATCTCCAAGAATAGGAATTAAGAAAGCAACTGACAAGTTATGGAATTTTAAAATAAACCTTAAAAAAAATTAGTCTTTATTATTTTCATCCAAAGTCCATGGTGCAAATTTCCCAAGAATTCTTACCCAATCCAATCTTAAAAGCAAAATTACCACAGATGTCATCATAACTCCAAAAATTATAATTCCAATGTAAATAGGAGTAGCATCATCCATGTTTTCAAGGAAAGGTTCTACAAGAGACAAACCAAGATAATGCGAAATAAATACAATGGAATAACTAAGGACAATCTTTCCAGTTAGAGTTGCAATAAAGAATCGTTTTGGATTATATTTTGCCAATCCTAATGGTACATAGACTAGATCATCCGGGATAGGAGTTGCTGCAGCAAAAAATGCGGCACCAGCACCATATCTTTTTACCAATCTTTCAAAAGGTCGCATTCTTTTTCTAGTCTTTTCATTGATGATTTTTCTTCCACCATAACTTACATAGAAAATGATTTGCTTTGCAGCAGTGGCAGTAATAGCAGATAGTAAAGCTAAAACATGCAGATCAAATTGATCACCTACTGCCATAGTAGCAAGGAGTAAAAATCCAGGTAGCGGTACAAAAGGAACAAGAGAACCAAAGAAGTTGACAAGTGATAAACTTAGGTATCCTACTTCCGGAGCAAATGGAAATAGGTCAACAAAATCCACAAATCAAACTGTTTTTGGGCTTTATTTAATTAAAACTAGAAGAGTTGCTCACAATAATCATTAAAATAACATCTTTTCAAAGAAAAATCAGATGCTAAAAAAAGACTTTGAAACAATATGCAACACCATAGCAAAAATAAGCCCATACATTAGATTTGTAGGCGTAATTGGTGAAAGGGGAGAATTATTAGCATATAGAAGAAGACCAGATTTAATTCCTCTTTTAGATGAAAAAAATACGCAATATCAATTTTCACATATTGCCATGAAAACAGATCTTGAAGGATTTTTTGATAAAAATCTAGGGGAGATTGAATTTTCTTGGGAAGAAAGAAAAAAAGTTCAGACAATTTCATTTGCAATAAAAAAAAATAGAGTATGGATATCAATTGATAAAAAAGTAATTAGATCTGAGGTATTACGAATAATTGATTCATGTTTTCCAATTGTTAAGAAATATTCAAATGCTTGAATTATTTTGAAGTGTCCCTACTGCAGTATTGATTTAGATTCATTAAGCATGACGGACGGATTAAAACATATCTTAGAGCATAAAAAGGAAAGTCAAAAATAAAAATTTAAAATTAATATCAATATACAAAATATTGTACAAGCATGGATGAGATTGAAAAAATAATAGATGAAATTAGTTTTAGGAAATCAAAATCCAAAGATTATGAAAAAATGCAAGTAGAGGAAATTAGTAAAGAGCTACATGACATAATGAGATTTGAGCAAGAATCATTGAAAAAAATTGAAGAGTTTGAAAAAATGCAAAAAAATCAAGACGTTGTAAATTATCTTAAAATGATTTCAAAGAATACAACGCATAGAGAAATTACAGAAATTCAGGAAATTTATTTAAAAAAAATTGATAATGAGTATATAAATTCAAAATAAAAATATCATTCAGATTCATAAAGCCAACATCGAACATATCCAGTTTTAGTTTTAAGTTTAGGAGGAAGTTCTTTACATTTTTCAATTGCTAAAGGACATCTTTCCAAAAATCTGCATTCGGTAGGAGCGTCAAGCAAACTTGGAGGGATTCCTTTGATGTATTTTGGAGGGCCTCCCTTTAACGTAGGAATGGATTCCAATAGTCCTTTTGTGTAAGGATGTTTTGGATTTTTGTAAATTTCTTCTGAAGATCCAAATTCAACAATTTGCCCACCATACATTATTCCAATCTTTTCTGTAATTTCAGATAACACTGCTAAATCATGGGTGATTAACAAAAAAGACATTCCTTCCTTTTTGAGTGCTTTAAGTAAATTGATGATTTGAGCCTGAATCAATACATCAAGTGCAGTGGTAGGCTCATCTGCAATGACAAATTTTGGTTTTAATAGTAAAGCCATAGCAATGACTACTCTTTGTTTCATACCTCCACTTAATTCATGAGGATATTTTTTTAAAACATTCTCATCTAAACTTACAGAATTCATAGTATCTAAAATTAATTGGTCTGAATTTCCATCAAAATTATATTGTTTTAGAATTTCAAGAAACTGTTCATTTATTGTAAAAACAGGATCTAGTGCATTCATTGCACCCTGAAAAATCATTGAGATTTTTTTCCACCTATATTTTGTATTAAAATCAGAATCGCTCAAGTCCAAAAGAGAGTCACCTTGAAAGGAAATATTACCTTGAACATTTCCTCCAGAAAGCATTCTAATTATTGATAATCCCAATGTACTTTTCCCACATGCACTCTCACCTGCGATTCCGATTGATTCTCCATCTTCCAAATGAATATCAACATCATCTACTGCATAAACTGGGCCAGAAGAGGACAGATATTTTACAGATAATCCATTAATGTCTAAAAAAACCATACCTCTGTTTGATCCAAACTAGAATTTTTGTTTTGCACTAAGGGATATAAACAACATTATGAAAAGAAAAAAATCGATTCAAATGATGCTTCCAATTTGTGGTTTTGACGCAAAAAATGCAGTGCTCTGTCCAAAATGTGAGGGAAAAGTAGAATCAGGGGAACTTACAAAGGCAGATGTAGATGCATCGATCATTCTTGCAAATAGTGCAAAATCAAATAAAGAGATCGAGAATTTTACACTTTATTCTTGTAAAGAATTTGATGGAAATTTTGTTTTATCATTAGCAAAAAATGACATCATGATAATTAGACAAAGTCGAACACTCTATAGAATACTCCAAGATCAATTCAAAGGGAAGATTTGGCTTGTAGAAGCAGATGAGAATGATAAAAAATTCATCGAAGATTTGTTTTTTCCTACCAAAATCTTATCAATTAATGTAGTTTGGGCACCCGGCGGAATTCAAAAGACAAAGGCTGTAGTATCAGGTAAATGGACGCCAAAGTTTCCAATAGACACTGAAAAAGTTATACAAATCGTAAGAAATGCCCGAAACCTTGACATTGAGATAGAATTTGAGGATAAAAGATAGGCATGGTTTTTGTAAAAACGCACGATATTAATGAATTAACTACTCAGTTGATTGGAACACAAGTGATTCTTGGTGGGTGGGTAGAAGATTTTAGAAAGCTCGGTAAAATGTCATTTATCACTTTACGTGATGTCACAGGAATTTCTCAAGTAATTGTTAAAGGGGAATTAAATGATAATCTAGGAGAGATTAATCGTCAAAGTGTAGTTTCTGTAAAGGGGATTGTGCAAGAAACTAAAGCTCGGGATTTTGCATTTGAAATCAAAGCAGATGAAATTGAAGTATTAGGCAAAGCAATTCATCCATTACCAGTTGATCCTATTGGCAGAGTTGAAAGCAATATCGATACCAGATTAAATCATCGTGCATTAGATATGAGAAACCAAAGAACAGCTTCAGTTTTTAAGCTTCGACATTATGTTTTGCAGTCACTACGAAAAACATTAACTGAAAAAAAATTCATAGAGATTACAACACCTAAAATTATTGGCAGTGCAAGTGAAGGTGGTGCAAATTTATTTTCTCTAGATTATTTTGGAAAGACGGCATATTTGGCTCAGAGCCCACAATTGTATAAAGAACAGATGACTATTGGTCTAGAGCGAGTATTTGAAATTTCAAATTTCTATCGTGCAGAAAATTCCCATACAGGTAGACATCTCTCTGAATTTACCAGCATAGACATTGAGGCAGCATTCATGGATTACAATGATGTAATGGATATCTTAGAATTTCTAGTGATGGAAGTCTACAAGCATACTTCAGAAAATTGTAAAAAAGAACAAGAGACGATTGGTCACACAATAGAGGTTCCAAAATCACCCTTTGAGAGAATAACATATTCTCAATGTGTTGAAGAACTACAAAAAGCAGGAGAAAAAATAGAGTTTGGAGAGGATTTGCTCGACTCCCATCTCAGAAAAATTGGAGATAATCATCCAGGATTTTTCTTCCTAATTGACTGGCCAATGAAACTAAAACCATTCTACATCAGAGAAAAAGATGAAGATGCCACATTATCACGTTCATTTGACTTGCAATTTGGATATCTAGAATTATCCTCTGGAGGAACCAGATTGCATAATCCTGAGATATTAAAGGCAAGACTCAAAGAACAGGGTTTAGATCCTATGCAATTCCAAGATCATCTAAAGACGTTTGATTGGGGAATGCCGCCACATTCTGGTTGGGGTATGGGATTAGATAGGCTGATGACCACATTGATTGGAATCGATAATGTTCGGGAAGTTGTTTTGTATCCAAGGGATCCAGATAGACTCAGCCCATAATTTGTTCAGATTTTTATTGTATTGGAATAACAAGAATCCATGATTGAATCTCAAGATGCAAAAAAAGTGGTTGAAGTAATTGGAAATAATTTGATAGGAGTATCGCATGATTCAAACAATTTTGTCAAGCTTCCAGATTCTTTTTGGGGGTATTTTGCAAGAGGTCATGACAAAAAAGGAACATTTGGAGTGATCATAACATATTCTGAAGAAGGAAAGGATGTAGACGAATTGATAACCATGTATGAGAAATGGGCTGAGAAAAATAAAACTAAAACAGAATAACTATTTGGTTTCTTTTAGAAGTTTTCTATAACCCTGACACTCTTTGCAGATGGGTTTACCTTTGTATTTTGGATTTCCATCAGTGATTTTTAGTGTACCCTCGACCAATTTGCAAATACAGCATTTTGCCATTTATGATGTACTGAAAAATGTGACTAATAAAAATTAGTAATTTTTGAAAAAGAGATAAATTCAAAGAAAGGGATCTTAATTAGTGCACCAATGTGATTACTGTGGATCTGCATTTGGAGATAGAATATGTTATTTTTGTGAAAAAACTTGTTGCACATCATGTATGGTAGATGACAAAACACGTTGCAAAGATTGTTACATTCAGAAACGTCGTCTTGGATGTAAGAAATTAATCAAAAAAAATAAAGTTATTCTAATATTTGTTGCATTTTTGTGGCTATACGCAGTATTTCCAGGACCATTCATTCCAGGACTAGATCCAACTTTTTACACAATCTCACTTGTTGCAGCTTTGCTAATTATGATTCCAATAGGATTTGCATTATTCTTTTGGTCGTTGAATCCACCAAAATCAGACGTGAAGAAAAGAAAAGATTAGTTTGTACGGTTATAAATTAACTAAAAACAGGCTCTCACATCATTTAAGATAAGAGAGGATTCTTATGCCAGTACTGAATAAACAATTTCTTTTCAATGATATGACAATAATCATTTTCAGAATCAACAATCGTCTTTTGAATTAAATAGTAAACATATCTTTCAATCTTGTATGAATAAAACAATCATGGTTTGTTTAGATGGTTCAAAAAATTCTCTACGTGGTTTAGATAAGGCAATTTTGTTTGCAAAACAATCAGATGCCAAAATTATTGGCATTCACAGTGATACAAGTTTTAGTGCATTTTCTGCTGTTCGTGCCCCCATACTCCCCGAGAAAAAGTGGAAAACGAAAATAAGAGAATTAATGCATGTTGCAAAGAAAAAAGCAGAAAAAAATAAAATTAAATTTGAAGGAATTGTTATTGGAGGTCATACTTCCGGTATTGATTTAGTCACATTTGCTAATAACTCTGCAAACAAGATTGATCAAATTGTTATAGGATCCAGAGGAATGGGATTTCCAAAGGAAATATTTTTTGGAAGTACATCAAACTTTGTCTTGCATAAAGCAAAGGCTCCAGTGACTATAGTGAAATAATTATTCTAGAGTCATAATTTGGGTCTTCAATCGGCTTTTGCACGGACAATTTGGGTTAGTATTATTGTTAATGGTATTGATAACATTTCATGTCTTGACAAGAGATAATTGAACATTCTGTTTTACTTATGATATACTACAATAAATAATCTGAGAGTAGTTTCTAATCCGTTTTCTCATCACACTTGGGAAATTATTTATCAAACAACCTTGTTTTTACCATTAAATAAAAAGAAAAGGTGGTTATTGACCACAATTACAATGAGAGCCACACATACATGGTCCATCTACTCCTGAACAGTTGCATACGCCATCTGCACTACAGTTACAATCACCAGAACATTGACAAGTTCCGTCTTTTATGGTTCCACTATTATCCATTGTTACTATAGAATAACTTACTGTAAATGGATCTGAATTCATTGTATGAACTGCAATGCAATTCAAATATCAAGAAGGACAGAAGCGTTGTAGTTTTTGCGGGATCTTCATGGATTGTGAAGGTGCAAGATTCCCATGTTGTCACATAATACTAAGAACAAAATCTAGAAACAAACTTTCAAAAATAAAAAGACAAAAATCAAATTACCAGTAGGCACTGGTTCCCATGCCTTCATTCTCTACAATTTGCACATCTAATTCTTCCAAACCAAATATCACATAAATGGATTTTAGCCTGTTTTGATAAAGATAGTATTTTTTTCCATCATCAGTAACGATTGCTCCCGTAACTTTTAGAATTTTATTTTCTTCTAGCTCATGAACGCGTCTATACGCAGTAGTCATTGGAATCTCACACCCTTTTACAATATCTACAACAGATTTTGGCTGTTCTATGGTAAAATTCATGATAGTTCTGGAATATTCATCAGAAAGTGCTTTTAGAATTGCTTGTCTGAGATTTGAATCCCTTCCTAAAATTTTAAAATCAGCCATTAATTAATCTCTAATTTACCATACAATATAATCTTGATTTAGAAAAATGAGAAAAACAAGGAATTTACATCCCTGATTCAATTTGCAAGTTCCAGGTTTTCATTCCACCTTCTAGAACTTGAAAGTCAATTCCTTCCTGTGCAAGTGCATATGTGGCAATAGTTGCACGATTTCCAGAACCACAAATAACCACTACTGGTTTATCAGTTGGGATTGAATCCATTCGATCTGGTTGAAATATTTCTGCCAGAGGGATATTTACTGCTCCACCAATTTTGGATTCGAGTAACTCATCAGGTTCTCTTACATCAAGTAAGAATAAATCCTCATTTGCAGCCAGTTTTTTCATTAATTCTTCTGAACCTATAACAGTTTGAGAGCTGGAAACAAGATCCTCAGACAAATTACTCATGCCACCATCAAGATAGAATGTCTGGATTCCCAAATCAGACATGGTTTGAGAAGCTTTTTTCGCATGTGTTCCATCATTGTCAATTAAGACAAAATTGTATTTTGCTGCCACATCAGATAATCTATTTTGGATTGTTTTTGCCCTTTTTTCCAGAGTTACAGAATCCATAACATCATGTGATGCCCCGGCTAAATGTCCGGATTGATATTCTTCGGCAGTTCTAATATCTACAACTAAAACACGTTCCTTGTTTTCAAGTAAGACATTAAGGGTTTCAGAACTTACGGCATATTTTTCAACACTGTCTTGTGTTGAATTTTGTTCCAGAGTTATTATACCAATTATAACAATTCCAATTATTATTGATACAGTAATTCCAATATTTTTTAATTGCATGAACATGTTTCCTTAGATATTGTTATTATACCAAAATACATTTTCCATTGATAACTGTCAGATGTGGAAATCGTATTTCTCTAATATATGATTAAAACAAGGAACAGGAATAATGAATTTTACACACAGTCAAGACCGAAAAAAGCATTAATAATGCAATTACTGATCTTACCAAAAATCTCAAGGAAATTGGATTTGGAGTACTAGAAACACTAGATTTCAAAAAGATTTTAACAGAAAAAGGATTAGAATTTGCAGACAATTACAAACTGATGGAAGTATGCAATCCACATCTTGCTAAACAAGTGTTAGAGTCTAATCCTGATCTTGGATTGTTATTGCCATGTACTATTGCTGTTTACCAAAAAGATAATGAAAATTTTATCAGTTTAGCAAAACCAACATCTTTACTTTCAATGGTATCAGATAAGAATCTAAAATTTTCAGGAGAAGAGATTGAAAATGGTCTAATCAAAATAATAGATAAAGCAAAATAACGACAAAAGATAATGAAAATATGTCATTTTTTAAAACTGTTGAGAAGAGACGCTCGATTAGATCATTTTCAAACAAACCTGTAGAAAAATCAAAGATTCAGAAAATCCTGAAAATATCGTTGATGAGTCCTTCAGCAAAAGGACTACAGAATTATCAAATTTTAGTGGTTGAAGATCAAAAGAAAAAAGACAAACTAGTAGATGCTACACATGGTCAAGAATATGTTAATTCAAGCCTAGTTCTAGTATTTTGTTCGGATCCTAAAAGAATAAAGTTCATGGGAACACGTGGAAAAAATCTCCTTTCAGTCCAAGACGCCACCATTGCAGCGTCATATGCCCAATTATCAGCTACTGCATTAGGGTTATCGAGTGTATGGATTGGACATTTTAAAGAAAAAACAGTGGCTGAAATTCTCAAAACAAAACTTAGACCGGTAGTAATTTTACCAATAGGATACGCAAATGAAAAACCTGTATCAAAAAAATCTCAAAACATGAAGAGTATGATTAAACGAATTTAGTTTTTGAAAATAAAAAATTATGGTGAGAAACCTGAACCGATAACGTTTCTATCCCATTCATCTACCATTGGGTTTTGTCTTCTTTCAAGTTCTTGCCAGTATCCATTTAATTTTCCAGAAGGGACATTAAATGTTGCAGATACTGTCTCACCAACTTTTGCACTGCATTCAGACACAACCACGCTGAGTCCATATTGTGACTCTCCAACACAGCCATATTCTGTAATTGCTATTACAATGACATCTTCAGTGACTTCTGTAGGAACATAGTTCCATGGAGTCACTGTAAAAACTACAGCAATTGCAATTCCTGCAACCATTACAGAAAAAAGCATACGTCGTGATAGTCTACCTTCTGTTTGTTTTTGTTTGTACATTTTCCTCATTTGTTATAAACAAGAACACAATATAATATCCAAAAACAATTACCACATACAGTTTTCACATGTGAAAGCTACCCATGGAAAACGTATTCATAGTTTATTATCAATTTGTAGTAAAGAAATCCATGTCTGCAATAAATAATCGCTCTGATAAAAAATCAAGTAAAAACACCACTTTTATCATAGCAGGAGTAATTGTGCTAGGAGCAGGTCTACTTTTTGCATATTTGATGTTCTACACTGCACCAGCAGAAACAATGGAACTGGTCAAGATAATAGCAGTTACAAATGAAGGATGTATTGCTGAAACCTTAGATGGTTATTCAGTAAATATTGGGGATTGTAATGGACAGCCAGGACAGTATGTTGATGCTTTAGTTGATCAAAAAACAAAAGAGCGTGCTGCCTTGATGAATCCAACAAATTAATTTTTTATTGTTTTTTTATTTTTTAATAATAGTGATAATACCACCTCTAAAAATAGGTGATTTTATGAATGATAGCAACATCATTTGACTCCAAATTGGAAGAGATAAAAAAGGACCAGATTATTTTTAATTATGGGACAAAAATATATCAAGTAATAAAAAATGTCCAATATGATTAAAAATATAGCAGTTGCAATTATCACACCAACGCATACCAAAAAGTCATTTGAGATGGGTCTTCAACTTGCAAAAAAATTTGATGCCGAATTGACAATAGTTGAATGCGTTTACAAAATACCACCAAAATTGTATTTTTTTGAGACAAAATTAGACAAAAAAATTGCCCAATCTCAAATTTCTAAAATAAAGGCAGAATTAGATAACTGGAAAAAAATTGCCCAAGAAGAAGGTATTAAAATAAAAACAAAGTTTGCATTAACTGACTCTATAGCACATTGGGTAATTGATTATGTAAAAGAGCATAAAATTGATTTGTTAGTTGTTGACTATCCGAAACTGTCGATGGTTGAGGCAACTCTGTATGACGATATCATCAATACAATTCATCACAAATCCCATTGTCCACTTTTGACTATGAAGTAATGACAATTAATTATTTCATTTCAGACAATATTGGTTTTTAAAACTAGATGTTTGATTCACTATCTTCGAGATTTTGTCAGGTGTAATAAGGACAATTATTTTTATAGATTGTCTGTAATTTGTTTCGTAAATTCAGAAGTAGACATGTTTCCACCAATATCTTTAGTTTTAACACCAGATTTCACTAAATCAAAAATTGTCGATTCTAATTTTTGCCCAACTTCAATACATTTTGAATCATTGTGTTTATTTCCCAACCAATCCAACATCATTTTAATCGATAGTAAAAATGACGAAGGATTTGCAATATTTTTTCCCGCAATATCAAATGCAGCTCCATGAACAGGTTCAAACAATGCAAAATCATCACCAATATTTGCAGCTGGTGCCATTCCTAATCCCCCAACAACTTGAGATGATTCATCAGATAAAATATCTCCAAATAAATTGGTGGTGACTATAACATCAAATTTTTCAGGTTGGCGAATTAAATTCATAGCACATGCATCTACATACATCTCTTCAAATATAATGTCAGGATAATCTTTTGAGACTTCAGTGCATGATTTTGCAAATAATCCATCAGTAATTCGCATAACGTTTGATTTATGAACACAGGTAACTTTTTTCATAGCATCTCGTTGTGTGGCAATTTCAAATGCATATTTTGCAATACGTTTTGATGCATTTTCTGAAATTATTCTCAATGCAATAGCAGAATTTCCCAAACTGAATTCTTTACCGGTATAAAGATCTTCAGTGTTTTCTCGAACAATCACCATATCAATATCGTCACGTAATGCAGGCATGTGTGGATATGATTTTGCAGGTCGGATATTTGCATAAAGATCAAGCATTCGCCTCAACACTACAATCACATCAGCTGCACTCTCACCAACAGGTGCTTTCATACACACGTCAGATTGTTTAATTGCATCAATTGTCTCATCAGGTAACGCATTGCCAGTTTCTGCAATGGCCTTATCTCCAGCAGATAATTTTAGGATTTCAAATTTTAAGTCAAATTTATCATTAATTGTGTTTATTATTGAAACTGCAGACTCGGATAATTCAGGCCCAATTCCATCACCAGTGATTAACGAGATTTTATACATAATACTTCATTAAAAGAAGGGAATTTTAGGATTTAGTTGACTTGTTTTTCTTGAAGCATTTTTTTGAGCATAATTCTATTGATGGCATCAATTACTGCTTTAACTGAAGTAGTTACAATATCTTCGCCAACTGATTTTGCAGACACCTTATTTCCTAGTGCATCTTCAACCTTTACTGTAACTTCACATAATGCAGAAGAACCACCAGAAATAGAAGCTAATCCATAATCTTTGATTCTAATTTCTGAAATCTTTCCAGTAATCTTTTGAATTGCATTAAGTGCAGCATCTACTGGACCTACCCCATAATCAGTTCCAATATGATCTTGTCCGTCAATGTTTAGTTTTACAAATGCGTAGGGCATTGTTCCAATACCTGTTGACACTGAGAATCCAGTTAATTGAACAATTCTTTTGAGTTCCTTTTCTCCCAGGACATCACTTGCAATAGAAAGTAGTTCTACATCAGTAATTTGTTTTCCTTGATCACCTAACACTTTAACTTTATCTAAGATTTGTTTTGATTGCTCTTCAGTAGGTTTAACTCCATATTCTGCGAGCATTGCATTCATTCCATGAACTCCAGCATGTTTTCCAACTTGAAGCCATCTTTTTCTTCCAACTAATTCAGGACTGATAGGTTCGTATGTGAGAGGATTACTTAAGACCCCATGTGTATGAATACCTGACTCATGACCAAATGCATTGGCACCAACAATTGCTTTGTTTGGCTGAACCATAATACCAACAGTCTTTGAGATAAATCTAGATGTGTCATAAATTAATTCAGATTTAATATTAGTTTCGTATTTTTGATCATATGGCAAACATTTCAATGCCATGGAAAGTTCTTCTAGCGATGCATTTCCTGCACGTTCACCAATACCATTTATTGTGACATGTGCACACGATGCCCCTGCATGAATTCCAGATAATGAGTTTGCAACTGCTAATCCAAAATCATTATGACAGTGAACACTTACTGGAAGTTTTGTGGCTTCTACTGCATCTCTAGTTATTTCTGCCATGTATTCAGGAGTACAATATCCTACAGTATCAGGAATGTTAACTCGGTCAGCTCCTGCTATTGCCACTTCACCAAATACTTTTTTCAAGAATTCTCTGTCAGTTCTCGTAGCATCTTCAGCTGAGAATTCGACTTGTAATCCATGAGATTTTCCATATTCAACTGCCTCAATTGCTTTTTCAAGTGCTTGATCTCTAGTCATTTGGAGTTTGTACTCTAAGTGAATGTCAGATGTTGCAATGAATGTATGAATATAATTTAATCCAGCACCAATTGCAGCATCAATGTCTTTCTTGATAGTTCTTGTTAATCCTGCAATCTCGCAAGATAGTCCTTCATCAGTAATCATCTTAACCGCTTTGAATTCACCTTCTGAAATTACTGGAAAACCAGCTTCAATTGCATCAACACCTAATTCATCAAGTTTTTTTGCTATTGTTAATTTTTGATCTGGAGACAAAGACACGCCAATGGTTTGCTCTCCATCCCTTAATGTTGTATCAAATATTCTAACGTTCATGATCCACCCCTTTGTAAAGCAGCAACACCAGTTCGTGCCATATCAATGATTCCAAGGGGTTTTGCTAATTCCTCAAATGCCTGAATTTGATCAGGAGTGGCAGTTAATTCAACCATAATCGAATCCTTTTTTACATCATGAACTTTACCGCCGTAAGCATTTGCTAATTTGTTAATTTCCATGCTGTCATTAGCATTACTGAGTTTTATCTTAAAAAGGCAAAGCTCTCGATATACTGTTTTGTGTTCATCCAATTGTTCAACTTTTACTGTATCGATCATTTTGTCTAGTTGCTTTACGATTTGCTCTACTTGTTTTTCGTCACCATATGTGGTTATAGTCATCTTAGAATAATCAGGATTATCAGTCACGCCTACAGAAATGCTATCAATATTAAAATTTCTAGATCGGAAAAGATGAGTCACCTTAAATAAGATTCCAGGTTTGTTTTGAACTAAAATAGAAAGAATTGCCCACATGGTAAATCACTATGATGGTAAAATCATTTCCGAAAGCGAAGTTCCAGGAGCTACAAATGGCAATACATCTTCTTCAGGATCAATTGGAATATCGATGACTGTTGCAATATCACTACTCAAAGCAGTTTTGATTGCCCTATCAAGTTCATCCATTGATTGTGCTCGGATTCCCTGTGCACCATAAGATTCTGCTAATTTAACATAATCAGGGCAATGACCTTGATCAACTCCATTCATTCTTCTATTATAGAATGTTCTCTGCCATTGAGCAACCATTCCCAATGTAGAGTTGTTTAAGAGAAACACAATCACAGGAATGTCTTCTAACACAGCAGTTGCAAGAGAATTTTCAGTCATACTAAAACTACCATCCCCTGCAATGTCAACTACAGGAACATCAGGTTTTGCTACTTTTGCACCAATAGCTGCGGGAAATCCCCAACCCATCGTACCAAGACCAGTAGAGCTAAAAAAAGTTCCAGGTTGAATTACATCATAAAATAATGATGCCCACATTTGGTGTTGACCTACTTCAGTAGTAACAATAGATTCTGAAGGTAACAATTCACGGAGTTTACGTAAAATTTTAGCAGCACCCATTTCACCAGGATGAAGTTTCAAGTTTTCCTTCCAGTATGCCTTAGTCTCTTTAACGTGTTTAATCCAAGGAGTTTCTTCTGTTTTTTTGATAGTTCTCTGTAAAAGTAATTTTACCATGATTCTAAGAGACGCTCTAACATCTCCAACAACGGCTATTTGTGCAGTTTGATTCTTTCCAATTTCTGCAGGATCTACATCCATATGAATAATTTTTAATCTCTTTTCAAATGCCTCAAATGTCCCCACGGATCTATCTGAGAATCTTGTTCCTATTGCCAACACACAATCAGATTCAGCCATCATTTTGTTTGCCTCTGCGTGGCCATGCATTCCAATTGGACCTAATGATAAAGGATGATTTTCAGGAAACGCACCTTTACCTTTGAAAGTAGTCACTACAGGAAGCATCAAGGTTTCAGCAATTGCCTGTAATTCAGCAAAAGCTGATGAAATAATTGTTCCACCACCAGCTAAGATGATGGGTTTTTCCGAATGAAGTAACATATCAATTGCTTTTTCGACATTCGTAATATCAGGATCAGCCCAAGGATGATATCCTTGAATTTTAAATTCATCAGGAAATATCATCTCCGCTTCATTTATCTGAACATCTTTTGGAATGTCAATTAATACAGGTCCTGGTCTTCCAGTTTCTGCAATGAAAAATCCTTTTTTCACAGCTTCTGGAACTTCAGCAGCTGTTCTTGGTTGGAATGCATATTTGACAACAGGATTTGCCATTCCAATAATATCACTTTCCTGAAATGCATCTCGTCCAATCATAGCTACAGGGACTTGTCCTGTTACTGCAATCATAGGTGCAGAATCTGCCTGAGCTGTTGCAATTCCAGTTAAAATGTTTGTAGCACCAGGTCCAGATGTCGCAAAACAAACTCCAGGTTTTCTACTAACTCTACCAAAACCATCAGCCATATGAGCTGCAGATTGTTCATGTCTTACCAAAATATGTCTAATATCACATCTAGCAAATTCATCATACATTGGAAGGTTTGCACCTCCAGGTAATCCAAATACTTGTTTTACGCCTTCTTTTTCCATAGCCATCATCAAGGCTTTTGCACCAGTCATGCTTTCCATTTTATTCATTAAATCACTCGCCATAATTTTAACCTAGTAAATTTTATACATTTTACAGTAGAACAGCAACAGACAAATTTTTCGCAGATGTTCCTGTTAATTTTCTACTCATAGAAATCACAAAAGTAATCAATTGATAATTAATAAAGATTTTCTGAAAAATAATCATTTTTTATGTATATGATTACACATAAGACTTAAACCAATATTTTCTACATCCAATATGAGTTATTTTGACAGATAATGAAGAAATCATCAAAGTTATTGAAACATTATTTCAAGCAGGGGTATCAAAAGACCTTACAGTATTAAGAAATATTCATCTTAATGACCCTAAATTTTCTAGTTTCAGTGATTTACCTCCTTATGATTTGAAAGATTATCAAAATACCATTGAATTGGAGGAATTAAAATTTGTAAGTATTTCAGATTATAGTTATGAAATAAAAAATCCAAAAATTAGCATTTTTGGAGATACTGCTGTAGTAGCAATAGAATTGATTCAGAAAGGAATGCTAGTAGATACTAAAGCATACACAGGAGAACACATGATGATAACTGGACGTGCAACATTTGTGTTAGTAAAACAACCAACATGGAAAATTGCACACATTCATCTATCAAAAATTGGATGATGGGTTATTTTTTAGAAGGGTTTGATTTTTTGGGTTTCTTTTGATTTGAGTTGAATGATTTCTTTGGTGAATTTGATTTCTTTTTTGGTTCTTCACTTACTAATTTTTTATAGAGTTTGAATGCCTGATCAACATTCTGATTTCCATGGACAATTGCTCTAACAGCTCTAATCATAGGGACAGGATGGTCTGATTGCCAGATGTTTCTTCCCATGTCAACGCCAACTGCACCACCCTTGATTGCGTTGTATGTCAATTGCAATGCATCATGCTCAGGGATTTTTTTCCCACCTGCAACAATAATTGGTACAGGACATGATTGGACAACTTTTTCAAAATTATCACAATAGTAAGTTTTTACAATATGTGCACCTTGTTCAGCAGCTACTCTACATGCCAAAGAAAGATATCTAGCATCTTTACCGAGTTCTTTCCCGACTGCAGTCACTGCTAAAACTGGGAGTCCATATTTTTCAGCTTCACCAACTAACTTTCCAAGATTAGCAATAGTTTGATATTCATATTTTGAGCCAACAAAGATAGACATTGCAAGGGCACGGGCATTTAGTCTGATTGCATCTTCAATGGATACTGTGATATCTTCCTGTGAAAGATCCTCACCAATAATACTTGAGCCTCCAGAAACTCTCAATACCATAGGAGTATCAGTTGTTGCTGAAACACATGCTCTTTGAATTCCTCTTGTGACCATCAAAGAGTCACAGTATTTCAAGAGCGGTGCAATTACTTTTGTTGGATCCTCTAATTTTTCAGTTGGACCAAGAAAATACCCATGATCTACAGCCAACATTAATGCCCGGTTATTTTGTGGTTTAATGATACTAGAAATTCTATTTTTTAATCCCCAATCCATGTCTCTTCGAATTTGGAATAACCGAAATACCTTTCTTAAGCCTTTCTCATTTTGTAATAATTATCTTCATTGCATTCTCACCTGTACGTGCATGATCAAATGCCTTTTGAGAATCATTAATGGAATAAGTATGAGTGATTAGTTGTTTGACATCGATTTTCGAGGATTCTATAAGATCAAGGGCTTCTTGTGTATCTTTATCAGAAGCAGCATAACTAGTGACAAGAGTTATTTCTTTAGAGTAGATTTTACTCATATCCAAATTTAGTTGTGCACCTTTTGATGGAACTCCAAACATCATAACAGAGCCTCCTTTTCTGACCATATCTATTGCATCCTCTAGTGCCTTGAGATTACTAGTGGCTACAATTGCCACATCGACACCTCTTCCATCAGTACCATCTAGAATTTTTTGTTTTCTATTTTCATCCGCAGAATTAATTGAATCAGTTATATCAAATTTTTTTGCAAAATTCAATCGGAATTCATTAACGTCAAAACAAAAAATTTTTGAGAATTTTTTTACATGTGCTAGCATTACGTGCATCATACCAGTTGGACCAATCCCAAAAATTGCAGCAGAGTCACCTTCACGATATTGAAATTTTGTCCATGCTCTAACACAACATGCTAAAGGTTCAATCATTGCAGCTTCTTCAAAACTTAGCGAGTCAGATATTTTCAAAATACCACCATGAGATACATTCCATGCCGGAACAACATATTCTTCAGATAGTCCGCATGGAGACAAATTTGTTTCATAGTATTTTGGACACATGGTTTCATTTCCATGATTGCATAAATGACAATCATAACAAGGAACATGGTGATGAGTAAAAACACGGTCACCTTTCTTAAGTTCAGTAACCTCAGAACCAACTTCTAAAATTATTCCAGAGGGTTCATGTCCCAAACGCATTGAAGGTTGACCATATTGGCCAAAAACTTTTTCTAAATCTGAGCCACATATCCCACAAGCATTCATCTGAACTAAAACATCACCGTCTCCTATTGATGGCTCATCAGTTTCGTCAACAGAAATCACAGAAGGTTCTTTAACAAATGAAGTTTTCATGGTAAACCATTAGAAAATTGAATATAAGTAGATTAAATAATCATACACCTAGAATCTTTTTTAGCATAACTCTGTAATCAACGTCTGTTTTTTCACTTCCTGTTGCAGGCAATGCAAAAACTAAAGTAGATTTTTCGGCTCTTAGCGCTGTTAATTCATCATTAATTGGTTCAGTAATATCATCACTTACCAAAACCAGTCCAACATCAGAATCGTCAGTTAGTCTCCTAATTTCATCCAAAGCCTTTTGAGGAGTTTCAGAAATAATTCCCGGAACACCTGCTAATTGGAAACTAGTGACAAACGATTTGCTGCCAACAGTAAAGATTTTCACAGTTAGAATTTTTGTCCATTGTAATTTAACCCTTTTTGGTAGTTTATAGATCAAGAAAGATTGATTTAGTTTAAAAAATCACTTAATTCATGACAGAAATTGATGCTCAAAAAGACGTGTACTTATTCTTACATGGACGAATGGATCTTAAAGAAAAAGCAATGAAAACACTCACAGCAAATGGGTTCTCAAGTGACAAAGTCATCATGGCATTACCAAATAAGGTTGGAAGTGTTGGGGATTATATGGCAATGTTATGGATGCCTCCAAACCCAGATCATGTAAAAATTCAGCAGATCACCAAAGTTGAAGAGGTAGAGCCAGAAGGAATGATAGGACTTTGGAAAGGTGTTTCAAAAGATGATGTTGATACTATTCAATTAGAATAATTAACTAAATCCAGCACCAAAATCAGTACCTTTTTCTAAAATATCGCCTGAATCAGAATTTTTTAATTTTCTGTAAAGTAATGTTTCATAAACTAATTTCATTGATGAATCAGCATCAAGGTTACAATCTTCTTGGATTATCTTTTTGTATTTTTCTAATTTTGCTGCATCTTGTTCATCAGGAGATATTCCATCATGAACCATCAAATTTGCAATTTTCTCAATTTCAGAATTTTGTTGTTTTTCATCCATGATTTTTAACGTAATTTCTACTAATTAACATATTCGAATAACAGATAATTACAAATTAGAAATTAATCCTGAAAGAAAATCAGTGAATTCATCATCAGAAAAAATAATTTTTTCAATTTTGTTTTCTTTTTGAGCTAATCTTACAGAGTCAAGATGATAACAAGAAATTTTTCCATTTAACTGGCCAAAATAAAATCCAGGACAAGAACAGTAACTTCCAATTGGATCAATCCAGTATTCTTCACCTTTTCCAACTACGGTCCAAATTTTTCTTTGGCTAGGTTCAAAAACATGTAGCTTAACACGTTTTTCAGAAACCAGAATTTCAACTCTATCAGAGTCTTTGTGCATAATTATTTAATCAGATATGTACAGTATAACTTTGATGTTGCAAACTAGAATTATTCCATCAAAACCTGCGTTGATTCTAGAAGGTAAAAAAAAGAATCTCATAGTAACGGATATTCATTTAGGATTTGAAAGTGCTTTAAAATCAAATGAGATTTTCATTGGAAAAAATTCAACAATTAATGAAACAATTCAAGAATTAACCAAAATTATCGATTTAGAGAAACCAGATTCGATGATTCTGTTAGGAGATATAAAATCAAGCATCAAAAATATATCAAGAAATGAATGGAATGAAGTTCCATTGTTTTTTAAAGAAATTAGAAAGAAATGCGATGTGACATTAATTCCAGGCAATCATGATGCAAATATTCAGAAATTAGTTCCAGAAAATATTTCCATGATTAGTTCAACAGGAATGGTTGAAGAAAATGTCTTGCTAACACATGGTCATACAATGCCATCAGAAAATTTTTCTCATATTAATAAAATCATAATGGGGCACATACATCCAATGTTTTTTCAAGAAGATTCAATTATGAACGGACAAAGAGTATGGGTTTCAATCAAAACAAAAAAACAAAAAATATTTCCATCAAAGTCTGGGGAATTGGAAATAATTATTGTTCCATCATTTAACAGATATTTTTATACGACACACAAAAAATATTATAAAAAATCAATCTCACCAATTATAGAAAGATTAGAAATTTTATCTGCAAAAATTGTATCACTGGACGGAATAATTCTAGGGGACGAGTCAATCATTAAACAAGTAGTATAATTAACATATAGGTTAATCGTATTTATCATAAGGTTCAATTGGTTCTTTAGTGGTTTTATTATTTTTAAGCCACTCTAAAGTTTTTACAAAAGAATCTGCTAATTCAATAGTTGTAAGTACAGGAATTCCAAGCTCCAAAGACTTTCTTCGAATTTGATATTCATCATCTAACATTCCAACATATTTTTCCAATGTAGAAGTACTTGGGATATTTATAATAAAATCAATCTTTCGTTCATAAAGAAGATCAGAAATGTTTGGTTTTCTTTCAGGCTCAGAAATTTTATGAACAATTTTAATTTGGCCTACTTTTTCCTCAAAGAATTCAGCAGTATGTTCTGTTGCCAATATTTTGAATCCTAAATGTTTCAGTTTTGCAATAGATGCAACGAGTTTTTCTTTATTTTGAGCACCGCCAACAGTGACTAGTGCAGTCCCTTTGTCTGGCAAGTTATATCCAACAGAGGCTAATCCTTTAGATAGTGCATCATAGAAGCTATTTCCAAAACATGCAGCTTCTCCAGTGGATTGCATTTCAACACCAAGAGCAATATCAGCACCATCTAGTTGCATAAATGAAAATTGTGGAACTTTAATTCCATAATTGTGAATCTTTTGCCATTTATTTTCAGGAATTTTAGGAAGAGGTTTATCCATTATTGCCTTTGCTGCAAGTGAAATTAGATTTGTTTTGACTAATTTTGATACAAATGGCATGGAACGTGATGCTCTAATATTTAGTTCAATTACATAGACATGATCATCATGAACTAAAAATTGAAGATTAAAGGGGCCTTTGACATTAAATGTCAAAGCAATCTTTTTTGTATATTCATTGATTGTTTCAATAATTTTATTGCTTAATCTCCAAGGAGGAATACACATCATAGCATCACCAGAATGAACACCAGCACTATCAATATGCTCAACAATTGCGCCAATAACAACTTCTTTTCCATTACTGATTCCATCTACATCCACTTCAAGTGAATTCAACATAAATTTGGAAATTACAACAGGATGATCAGGGGAAACATTAGTAGCTTCTTTAACATATGTTTTTAATTCATCTTGAGACCAAACAACTTTCATCGCGGCACCAGAAAGAACGTAAGATGGCCTAACAATAACAGGAAACTCAACTTCTTGTGCAAAGTTTTTTGCTTCAGTAAGATTGGAGAATGCTTGCCAACGTGGTTGTTGGATATGAAGTTTATCAAGCTCTGCGCTAAACTTGGAACGGTTTTCAGCTCTATCCACATCATGTGCACTAGTTCCTAAAATATTTACACCGTGTTGTGCAAGGCCAAGAGTAAGATTATTTGCAGTTTGTCCTCCAACACACGTGATTATTCCCCTTGGATGTTCAAATTCCGTAATATCTAAAATTCTTTCTTGAGTTAATTCTTCAAAGTACAATCTAGTACAAATATCATAATCAGTGGATACTGTTTCAGGATTACAATTAACAACTGAGATGCTTTTTTCACCATTTTCCTGTAAACCCCAGACCATGTTGACAGTTCCCCAATCAAATTCAACACTACTTCCGATTCTATAAGGACCTGCTCCTAGTACAACAATTCCTTTTTCATCAGAAGGTATCTCAATATCATTAGAATGACCACCATAAGTGAGATAAAGATAATTGGTTACTGCAGGCCATTCTGCTGCTAATGTATCAATCTGTTTTACAGATGGCAATACACCCAATTTCTTACGTAAATTACGGATATCATCAGGAAGGAATCCTTTAGCACGAGCAATTTGTTTATCTGAAAATCCCATTTTTTTGGCTTTCCAAAGAAGAGTTACGTCAAGTTCGGAGGTTTTTAGTTTTGATTCAACATCTACGATATTTTTTATTTTTTCAATAAACCAAGGATCAATTGTTGAAAGTTTGTAAATTCTTTCAACAGAGAGCCCCATTTTTAGTGCAATGGCCACATTATACAGAATGTGATCATCATGATGAGAGAGAGTATCTTCAATTTCTTCCTCAGTGTATGTTTTTCCATTTGCACGGTTTAGAACAAGTCCATCATTTCCAATATCTAACATGCGAATTGCTTTTTGAAATGATTCCTCAAAGCTACGTCCCACAGCCATGACTTCGCCAACGGATTTCATAGTTGGGCCAAGTCTTCTATTAACAAGTTCAAATTTTTCAAAATCCCATCGGGGATGTTTGCATACAATATAATCAAGAGAAGGTTCAAAACAAGCAGTAGTATTTTTTGTGATTCTGTTTACTAGTTCAGACAAATTGTAACCCAATCCAATTTTTGCAGACATGTATGCAAGTGGATATCCAGTAGCCTTACTTGCAAGAGCTGAAGAACGAGAGAGTCTTGGATTAATTTCGATTGCAACATATCTATCAGATTTTGGTTCAAGCGCATATTGGATATTACATTCTCCAACAATTCCAACATGCTTTGTTGCACGCAATGCAGCAGAACGTAACATATGATATTCATGATTATCAATTGTTTGTGAGGGTGCAACAACAATATTATCACCAGTATGGGCTTTCATTGATAGAACGTTTTCCATATTACAAACAATTACATTATTTCCATCGTAATCTTGCATCACCTCATATTCAATTTGTTTCCAATGTCCAATATATTCTTCAATTAGAACTTGACCAACTATGCTTGCCTTAAAACCTCTTTCGACAATTTCATGAAGTTCAATTTCATTATATGCAACTCCTCCACCACGTCCACCTAAAGTATAGGCGACTCGAACTATCACAGGATATGCTAATTCTTCTGCTGCCTTTTTTGCATCATCAAAATTTGTGACAGTTTTACTTTTTAGAACAGGTACTCTGCATTCACTCATGGAATCCTTGAAGAGTTGACGATCTTCAGTTTTTTGAATTCCTTTAATTTGGGTTCCAAGTACCTTAACATTATATTTTTGGAGAATGCCAGATTCCTCTAGGCTAACCCCACAATTAAGAGCAGTTTGACCACCATACGCCAGCATAATTCCATCTGGTCTTTCTTTTTCGATAATAGATTCTACATACTCTTGGTTGACAGGAAGGAGATACACTTGATCCGCAAATCTGGTATCAGTCTGAATTGTCGCAATGTTTGGATTGATTAAAACACTGCTTAGTCCATCTTCCCGTATGGCTTTGAGGCATTGACTTCCGGAGTAGTCAAATTGACGGTCGTTTTAGCGACTCTCGCCGGCTTCTCCGATTTTTATTGCCCCACTTCCAAGTACAAGAATTTTCTTTAACGACTCATTCTTTGGCAGATGTTCCTTCCTCCATAAGGTGTTGTAGCTCTTCAAAGACAAACTTACAATCATAAGGACCAGGTGCCGCTTCTGGATGAAACTGTACTGCAATACACTTTTGTTTTTTGTGTTTTATTCCTTCAACTGTTTTGTCGTCTGCATTTGTAAACCATAAATTAAATTCAGATTTTTCAAGAGATTCAGGAGTTATACCATATCCATGATTCTGACTAGTGACATAAACTTGATTATTTTCTAAATTGACACAAGGCTTGTTTTGTCCACGATGTCCATATTTTAGTTTGTAAGTATCAGTGTTTCCTGCAATACCAATAATTTGTGCACCTAAACAAATTCCCAATGTAGGAATATTATTTTCAATTAATTTTTTGGCAGTATTGATTGTGTCAGGACATTTTTGTGGATCTCCTGGACCGCTACTTAAGACAACACCTTTTGGATGATAAGACATTATTTTTTCGTATGATGTATCCCATGGAAGACGGATTACTTTGTATCCAATCTCACGAATATTTCGAATAATTGCATTTTTTGCACCAGTATCAATAACTACAACAGATTGGTTTTCATCGCCATAGACTTTTTCTTGTTTTGTGGACACATCACTCATGAATTGCTCAGAATCATAATGAGGTGCAGATTTGAGCTGTTTTTTAATCTCTTCAACATTAATTTCAGAATCAGATACGACTAGTGCTGCCATCATGACTCCACCAGTTCTAATCTTTTTTGTCAGTTCACGAGTATCGATACCGGAGATTCCAGGAATTTTCTCATTGTATAGCCATTCATCAAGAGTCATAGTTAGATTCCAGTGACTTGCAGTCAAGGATAGTTCATGAACAACTAGCCCCCGAATTTGAATCTTATCAGATTCAAAGAATTTTGAGATTCCATCATTGTCTTTAATCGATGAGTCTGGAACGCCATAATTTCCAACTAATGGGTACGTGAGGGTAAGAATTTGACCACTGTAGGAAGGATCTGTAAGTGCTTCAGTATAACCTACCATCCCAGTGTTAAATACAATTTCTCCAAAAGTAGTAGTTGAATAGCCAAAACCTTCACCATTAAGAACAGTTCCATCATCAAAAATCAGCTTTCCAAACTTTTTTGCGTGGTTTGATTTCTTTGTAGTAATTGTGACCCTCGATTAGTCCGCTAGAAAGCGAATTTAAGTTTTATGTGAAAATTAAAATCAAAAAATGATCGCAAAAGAGACTATTGAGAACGAATTACAAAATGTCTAAGATCGGAAATTTGAGTTCTAAAGTGCTTGGAATTCTTCACTCCACTTGTGATAAGCACGGATCATTTCTAGTGAAACACTAGGTTTTCTTCTTGCCATAATATCTTTGAAATCAGATGTGGTAAGCTCTCTTGGTTGTACTGGTTCTTCACCCTCAATTGGTTCATGATAATCAGGAGCATTGAAAATTTCGTGAACTGTTTTTATCTGAGCAGCTTGGCAGACGTCTTTGATATCGCTTGCACTATAACCATCAAATAGTTTAGCCAATTCAGAATTATTTACTCTATAATTTTTACTTAGAGGTGCTGTATATTGTGCAAATAGATTTTCTCTTGCCTCTTGAGTTGGGAGAGAAACATAGATTCTCTTTTGAAACCTTCTAAGAAAAGGCCAATCAAGACTCCAAGGTTTATTTGTTGCACCAATCACATAAAGCATCAAATCTTTTCCTTTACCGTTTACACCATCCATTTCAGTTAAGAATTGATTTTTAGTTCTAACTTCTCCCCCTACTTCACTATTTCTAGAACCTAACAATGAATCCACCTCATCTACAAATAAAATAACAGGTTTACCTTCTTTTTCAGCATATTGTCTTGCCATGGCAAATAATTTTGAAACATTTTTTTCTGCCTCACCTAGCCATTTACTCATCATAGAAGATGCATCAACATTGATAAAGTAACCATCCATCTCATTTGCAGTTGCTGCTGCAAGCATTGTTTTCCCAGTACCTGGTGGCCCGTAAAGCAACATGCCTTTTGGCCAACCTAAAGGAAACAAATCAGGCCTTTTAGTTGGATAAACAATTGATTCGCGCAAAGCGCTTTTTGCATCATCTAATCCAATTACTTGATCCCATGTAACATTGGGTTTTTCCTTCATTAAAAGATCTTCAAAGTCATTTTCATTCTCTTGTCTCTCAACAGATTTCTTTTGTTCTTCTACAGATGCTTTTGGGTCTACTGCAGGTTCTACACCATGAGCCTGTTGTAACGCATTGATTCTATTATGATAAGAGTTACATCTCTCTTTGTAAATTTGATTTAGTTTACTTGTTGGGTATAATTGTAATAGTTTCACCAGAGAATCAATGGCATGTTGATAATGAGTAATTGCCATTCCTCGTGCACCTTGTGAATCAAACTTGATAGCTTCTGAAGCATATTTGCTTGCAGTGTTTTCTAATTCTTGGGGGGCTAAACTCATCTTAATTACCTACGCAGTATGTCTTTGAGAATTTTGTTGGTATTCTACGGTGTTAATCTCTGTAACAAAATTGGTTAAATTAATTGCACTTGTTTCATCCTCATTGTAGTCAGGACCATTCAGATAATTCTTCTTAAAATCAGATTTGCCAGAGATATTTGCATGTATATCTTTTACTTTGTTAATAGAGTCTTCTGCTGAAATGATTAATTCAGAAATCTCATCATCAAGATCTTCAAGCGAAGTAGAAGTTTCATGTACAATTGAGGTAAAATGTTTTAGAATTGAACTCATCTCTTTTTTGTCAGCGTATTTACACATCATAAAATCAGCAATTTTAACAATTTTATCTAAATCCTGTAGTTCTTCCAAACTTAGTTTATCAATTTTTGCATCATCAGAAGGCTTTACTTCGAATAATTTTTTATCAATTTTTGATGAAATATCTTTAATTCTTTGAATGTCTTTTGTAAGATCTCGTTTAGAGGGGAGGGTTATCAAGTATTACATAATTTAAAAAAATCAACATTAGGGTACTGCTTACTTAATTTAGAGTCCACCATCAATTTTACTTCATCAAGAAACATCAATGATTCACGATTTAATATGCTAAAATCAAATCTTGCTTTTGTGAGAACTGCAGAATCTAAAACAATACTCCCTAAATGAACAGATAATTCAGATAATCTTTGACTGCATTTAGGAACAACACTGAATAATTGAGCACTTATAGTTCTAATCATAGGGAGAGATGAAGGAAGATCCTCTGGAATGCTGCTGACATCGGAAATATTAGAAATTCTTTTTTTGATTTGTAAGAGTACATCTAGAGAAAAAACCAAGGTTCGTTCTAATTCTATTGCATCAAGATGGTTTTTGTCAGTTTCATCAAAAAATAAAACAAAATTACAGTTAGATTTTTTCAAATCATTTAGTGTTTCCGATAAAACAGATATGATTTCAGACAGCAGGTTAACAGAGTAAGCCAGTCTGGGAACAAGGGTTACTGAATTAGATATGTTTTCACATTCTGTTTCACCTAATTTTATCATCATACTAATATTTTCATCTAGATTTTGTATTTGAGGGCGATGTCACAATATTTTCAGTAACCACAGTTACACATATCTACAGATACAATTTCGATTTTTTTTGAGTATTTGTGTAAAGGAATTTAGCTCTCAATTTTACCTAATAACAAACAGATTGGAATCATGGCAAATGAGCATGTATTAACAGTAAGCTTAGAAGAATTTGGATTAAGCAAATATGAAGCACAGGCATATGTGGCCCTGATTGCAAAGGGCACAATTTCTGCAAGTGAATTAGCTTATTATTCAGAGATTCCTAGAACAAAAATTTATCCAACATTGCTAAAATTAGAAAGTAAGAAACTAGTCATTATTTCAAAGAGTAAGCCAATTATATGTTCTGCAATTGCTCCAGAAGACGCATTTGACGGAATTATTCACGAACAAATCAACAAGGTAAATGCAATGAATTCACTAGTATCTAACTTGAAAAAAGCAAGTGAGGAAAGTAGAAAAACCAGAGGTTCAGAAGAGAAAAGATATTTTCATATTAGTGCAAACAATGTTTTAGCACAACTCCAAACAATGATTGAGGGATCTAAATCATCAATCAAAATCATGACAGATCAGTGGGGTTTCGGATTGTTAGCTGAATGTAAAGAGCAGTTAGTTTCAGTTGCATGTAGGAATTTAGACATCAAAATTCTTATCCCTCCAACTCAAATTTGTTCAGAATCATATAGAAAGATTCCTGACGGAGTAGAAATTAGGGCATCAGAAATAACTCAGAACTGTTTTATGTTTGATGAAACAGAATTACTTTTAGTAAATAATGATAATGGTAAAGGAGCAATTTTTTCATCTACTGATATCCTTGCTTCAAATCAGGAAAAAATATTTGTAAATGTTTGGAAAAATTCTATAAAAACCAAAGCATTAGCAGATATGTCAAAAACTGAAGCCCAAGAGATTTACAAAATAATTAAAACAGTTGATGATACGGGTTTAACATACGTTCTAAATTCCATAATGGAGTCAAAAAGGCTTGAATCAGATATGCTTAAACTATTAGAAAAAAACGGCATATCATTCAAAACAAAATCATTAGATGATGTGATTGAGATAATGGATGCAGTAATGCAAATCACATGTTCAGGGCATGTAAACTTTGAAGCAAGTACAAAAAACATTACAATAGAATCAAAGTTAAACAGTGGACATTCATTACCATGGGTATCAATTTTAGACGGATGCCTTCAAAAACAAGGATATAAAACAAGAACGATATATCAAAACAATTCCAATAAAGGCGAAAAAATCCACATCAAAATAGGTAAAAAATAATTTTTCACAGATATGTCCACAAACAAGTCAGAAAACTAAGTGATTTGAGATACTGTCACCAATTCAACATATGATCGTTACCAAAAAATTGTATTTTCAAACAAACAATAGTTAATGTATTATGAAAGTCATATCATTTAATTGGATCAGAGGACTTGTGACAAATAATTCATGACTAACAATAAAAAAGCAATTAGTCAAACTGTAAAAAATATTAAAAATTCAAAATACAGATAAAAATAAATTCAAATAATATGATGTAATGTATCATGATTGAAGAAAAACTAAAGTCATTAGACATAGAACTCCCAAACCCACCAACGCCTGCAGGATCATATGTAGCAGTAATTAGAACAGGAAATGTGTTATTCATTTCAGGACAAATTCCAATGGAAGACAACAAAGTAATCTATACAGGAAAAGTTTCAGATGATAATTTAGAAACAGCACAAAAATCAGCAAGAATGTGTGCAATTAACATAATAGCGCAAATAAAAAGAGAGTTAGGGGATTTGGATAAAGTATCAAGAATAGTCAGATTATCAGGTTTTGTAAATTCTGTTCCAGAATTTTTTCAACAACCCAAAGTAATCAACCCAGCATCAGATTTGTTTTTTGAAATATTTGGTGAAAAAGGAAAACATTCAAGGATTGCAGTGGGGGTAGCCAGTTTACCATTAAATTCAATGACTGAAATTGACGCAGTAGTTGAATTTTCAGATTAGGCAATTTGGTAATTTTCTTAAATAGATTTTTGAGCAAATATGCTCTCATGGCTCAGATTTGCAAAGGGTTGTGTGAGAGATTAAAATCAACTTCGTTTACAAATAATCTACGTTACAAAATTGGGCAGAAATGGTGTTCATTGTGTGCATTGTTTTTTTTCACAGAAAACAATACATGTCCATGTTGCAAGACAAGACTTCGATCAAAACCAAGGAGTAAAAAATATGAAATGCCAAGAATGTAATCATGAAAAAGGGAAATGCCAGTGTTTGTGTTGTTGCTCAATTTCACAAATAGGGTGTGTTTATTGTATTCTTCCAGTTTTGGGTTATAGGCAGATTAAAAAAATTTTAAGAAAATGGAAAAACCCAGGTAATTGAGTTCAAAGATAAGAATATTGCGGTCCATTTTAAGAAACGATTCATATATGCTAAAAAATTAGTGAAATAGTGCTAAAGATTTCATTGCTTATGTTATTTACAGCATCAATGGTATCGACTTTAGCTTTTGCAGAACCAACTATAGAGGTACAGACATCAGATAATCAGATCAAAGCACTTGAATCAATTTGGATTACAGGTAAGATTGCAGATGTCTCACAGTACAAACCAGTAAAATTAAGAATCATAGGACCGGATGGTGCACTAGTTTTTGCACCACAAGTTGCAATTAGTGATAACGGAGAATTTAGAAAATTACTAAATCCGCCAGTTCCAAGATTTGATGTAGGGAAATATATTGTAACTGCAAGTCATGATGACATAAAAGTAGTTGCTAAAACTCAATTCACAGTGATTTATCAAGACATTCCAAGAAATCCAACTGCTCAATCAATTGAGTCAGGAATAATCGTAGAGAAAGAATCAAAAATAAAAAGTGGCATATCCATGTCAGCAGAGTCAGAAAACGGCTCAGACATTATTAAAATTAAAGGAAATACAAGTTATAGTGGTACAGACATAACATTAATTGTTAAATCACCAACAGGTAACTTGATTACGATTGATCAAGTCACGCCTGGAATAAATGGAGATTTTGAAGTTGAAATCAAGATAGGCGGACCAATGTGGAAAGAAGATGGCATGTATACCGTCACTACAAACCAAGGAGCATTATCAGAGTATAAGAAATCAATTCAAGTTGAAATCAATGAAGGAGTGGTAGTACCAGAATTTGGAGTTGTAGCATCACTGGTTTTAGCAATATCAATTATTTCAATAATAATTGTTTCTGCAAAATCAAGACTTGTTATACCATCTAGATATTAATTCTAGATGTC
Organism: Candidatus Nitrosopumilus sp.; assembly: GCA_029864805.1. The sequence continues at coordinate 37,285 of JAOTSS010000010.1, forward strand.
ACTAAAACAATCATGTTTAGTTTAGATGAGATAAAATCAGAAAAATATATCTCACTTGAAACATATAGAAAAAATCACCAGCCAATTCGAACTCCAGTTTGGTTTGTAGTTAGAGATGAACTAGTGTATATAGTCACAAGAAATCAGACAGGCAAGGTCAAGCGTCTTCAAAATAATCTCAAAGTAAAATTTGCATTATGTAGTATTAAAGGAAAAATTACAGGGGAATGGATATCAGGTACTGCAAAAATTTTAACGGGTAATGAAATCAAAGAAGCAGTGAAGATGAGAGATAAAAAATATGGGTTTATGGCAAAGATTGCAAAATTTTTGAGCAAAAACAAGGGAGAATTTTTTGCATTTTCAATTAAAATAGACTAAAGGATTTTTGTAATTTTGTTTCTCTTTTTAGTTTGTAAGCTGTTAGTCCTACAAATCCAAAAATTAATACCAACCCCATATAAGATAAAAATTGACTATGATCAATCAGTACTGCTGAAACTCCAGTTCCCACAACACTTGGCAATAAAGACAATGCATACAACCACCAACCACAACAACCTAAGGGTACCAAAGAAAAAAAGGAGAAAAATGAGGTAGCAGCCATACTTCCAGTATTTCCACCAAAAGCCTTTTTCTTTACATCTAATTTGCAGCCTAGAAGTTTACTTTTTTCGGAGAGAAAAATCTGCAATCCAATCCCAATTCCCATTCCAATAATTATGATAGAGTTTAGTTGAAATGCAGCACTAATTGCATCTAATGGTTTCAATGCAGGAGTTGTAATTACAACTACTGTAAGATACACTGTAATTGTGATGATTCCAACAAGTATTGCTTTGCCTAGTGGTTTCATTACACGCCACCATAAATCAGAGTTTCAGGATGAAATGCCACCCACTCAAACCAAAATCCAGGTTTAATTGGCATTCGCTTCAGATGCTCTCCTTCAAGTTCTCCAGATATCGACAATCCATCATAGTTCCACTCAGAGTTTGTTTGTATATCTAGAATTTTGCCATCAGCATATACAAAGTCTAAGACATCATTATTGATTATCCGCTCAAATGCACGAGAATTTTCAGAAAACAAGGATATCAACATTACAGGAGTTTCCCCAATAAAGTCATTAATTAGAATCTCAGATTCAATGTCGTTTTGTTTGTAAGCTTTTGAAAATCCATTTTCAACAAATCCAATGATAATTTCTTTTGGATGCATTCTATTGTCACTATGCTCTACAGGAAACATTATTCTAGGTTCTGTGTAATAATTCCCATAAGGATCAGTAGCATACGAGCGAAGGAATCCAGTATCAGTTGTTAAAATTTTAGTATCAGGATGAAGTTTCTTCCAATCACCCCATGTAATTACATCAAATGGAATCAAACCTAATTGATAACCAGCCAGTTCCCCTTTTACTGCAATTCCAAGTGCTTGACTCCAATAAGATTCAGTTAATCTATCATACATCAACAAGTTACTGTTGTAGAGTTTTCCTGATGTTCCAAACGTGACTTCTTGCCCATCAATTATTCTTTCAAATACTTGATTTGTATAACACAAAGGACAATAAGTTACTGATACTGGAACACCACCTACTGAATCATTAACGATTTCATGCCAGACCAAAATAAAAATTGGGTAAGCTTTTGTCTCACCATTAATGTTTAATCCAATTACGATATCAGAATCAGACATGAACTGAGAGGCATCCGCATCTGAAAATATTGGATTGTCAATGGATGGAATTCCATCCTTTGGTGGGCCACCACTCTTAATTCTGTCAAGTGGTATCAAATGCTTTACACCATCAGTCTCCATCATTGTTAGTTCAAAAGACAGTGAATCAGATTCTCCAAAATTAGTAAGAAGAGATTTTGGGGTAGATGCTCCCTCATATAAGATAGACAGCATCCCAAGTGTTATAGCTGCTATTACAATTGGTAAAATTACTTTGAAATTCAATTTTGATTAATTTTTGTTTCCAGAATATTAAACAATTATTCCAATTTGATTTGTATGGATTTTTTAATAATTTTTACATTTTTGAAAAAATTCAAGATTGAATAAACTATTTTATTTTTTTATTCAATTCGGTGATGAATTTTTTTATTTTAGGTTTTGGAATTACGGCACCACATGCTTTGTCATGGCCTCCACCAGAACCACCTAGGCTTGTTGCCAGAATATTGACAATTTTTCCCAAATGCACTGTGCAATCTTTAGAACCTCTAACAGACACTGCATAAATTCCATGATCAACACGTTCTTTGTATGCAACACCAACGTCTTTTCCAGATAACCCCATTACAAAATTAACAGCACCACTAGCACCAGCATCAAGGATTTCCATATAACCAAGATTTTTCATGGTTCTCATTCCTTGTTTTACTTTGGCAATCATTTGAGATAATTTTTCAACTTGAATTTGAGCGAATTCAAATGTATTAGGTATTGCATGTGGGAATTTAGATTCTGCCAACTCCTCAACTAAATACAATAAATAATCAGGTTCTTTTTGATGTCCTACAATATTATAGGTAAGAACAGTCGCGCTTATCAATGCAAATTGCCTGTCATAGATTTGCAGCAATTTTGAACCAATTGGTCGAGTTTCCATATAGTCAGTAATTGCAGCGCATGCTGCAACAAATGATGCATGATCATTAAGTTTTGATTTGAATGCAGTGTAAACTAGAACTGCAGTACATTCATTGATGTCGTGAATCACTTTTACTTTGATTTTGTTTAGTGCCTTTACAACATCAGGATCAATATCATGATGATCAATATAAGTAACTGAGACTTTATTTTTTCTCAGAGTGGTCATTATATCAATAAACTCATCTTGAGTCTTTTTACTTAGACCTAAATCACAGATAAATAATGATTTTAACTTTTCATCTAAAACTACTTGATTTAGGGCTTCCATTTGACCAGGATAGTCAACCAGAATTGCATCTCCGCCAAAAGCTTGTCTAATCAATGCGGCAGAACTAATTCCATCACAGTCTTCTTTATGAGAAATGCAAATTATTTTTGTCCTGGGTGTTTTGATTGTTTTTTTTGCTAGAGTTTTAATAGTTTTTTTGGTTGAAGGTTTTTTGGTTGAAGGTTTTTTGGTTGAAGGTTTTTTGGTTGAAGGTTTTTTGGTTGAAGGTTTTTTGGTTGAAGATACTGCCAATATGAGTTCAAAAAGCATTAGCCCTCATTTAAATTAAGAATGAAATTTAAGAGTCTCTAAAAGATTTTTTGATACTTTGATGGATTAGGGAACTAGAGTCTAAATATACATCATAAAATGACAATCCTTCCATCTGGGTTTGATGATCTATTTCTTGAATTTTTTTCAGATCACTGGGGGATGCATTTAGTACCAATTCATCTAATTTTTTAAGGCGTTTACGCTCCATTGGACTCATTAATTTTTGATTAAAAATTATCATTTATTACCAAAAGTTGGGATATTAGACTAATTACTAAACACCATAGACACAATTTTAGAGAAAATATAATAGAAGTTTTTAGATAGGTTAAGTATGGAAACTAAAAACATCGGTTTACGAGGAATCGAGGTTGCAGATACCAGAATATCCAATATTGATGGAGAAAAAGGAAAGCTGATTTATCGAGGATTTGATATTTTAGATCTTACAAAAAACTCCACGTTTGAAGAAACAGCATATTTACTACTATATGATAATTTGCCAACTAAGAGCCAACTAGATGAATTTAATGCCAAATTAATCGAGGCTAGATTCATTCCAAAACAAATGCAGAAAAACATGGGAAACTGGAGAAAAGATGCAGATCCCATGGATATGCTTCAAGCATTCGTATCTGCACTTGCAGGGTATTATGATGAAGAGTTCTCAAACAAGGAGGCAAGTTATGACAAAGCAATCAATCTCATTGCAAAAGTTCCAACCATCATTGCAAGTTGGCATAGAATTAGAAATGGATTAGAAATTGTAGATCCTGATTCATCACTAAGTCATGCTGCAAATTTTTTATACATGATGACTGGAGAAAAACCAGATCCTGAAGTTGAGAAAATATTTGATGTGTGTCTAATTCTTCATGCTGATCATACTTTTAATGCATCAACATTTACTGCCAGGCAAGTTGCATCAACTAGAGCTCATATGTATTCAGCAGCTAGTGCTGCAATTGGAGCACTGAGTGGGGAATTGCACGGAGGGGCCAATACTGAAGTTATGAAGATGTTGCTAGAAATCGGCAAAATAGAAAATGTCGAGGCATGGATAAAAGAAAAAATGCAAAACAATGAAAGAATAATGGGAATGGGGCATGCAGTTTACAAGACATATGATCCAAGAGCTCAAGTTCTAAAAGAATTATCAAGAAAATTGGCAGAAAAAACTAAAGATCCATGGTTTGACATTACAGAAAAAGTTGAAACGGTTACAATTTCTGAGATGAAGTCACAGAAAGGACGAGACATTTATCCCAATGTAGATTTGTATAGTGCATCAATTTACTACATGTTAAAAATCCCAATGGATCTTAACACACCAATATTTGCAATTTCAAGAGTTGCTGGATGGGCAGCTCACATCATTGAGGAGAAATTTGCAGAAGCTGCACCAAAGCCAGCATTGTACAGACCAAAGGCCGTCTATGTTGGAAAATATTGTGGTCCTCAAGGCTGTGAATACAAAACACTGGATTTGAGAAAATAAATTTTAGTTTCTTGTACTAAGCCATTCTTTTGCTTTAGAGTTCACATCGTGTTTGTACAAGACTTCAAAAACCATATCGTAAAATGTGATTCCTTTTTTTTGAGCCTGATCATCGAGCCATTTTATTCCATCAGCCAATTCAGGATCATATTCAGAGAATTCAACTAATTCGTCAACCATCTTTGAGAAGAAGGCATGAGATTCAAGCATGAGTTCACCTTTAAATCTATGATCATAAGTGAGGGATTCAAAATATATTAACAAAAGACCGCTTTTTGGTTGACAATTGTACCATGTATTTTATTTTAATGGAGATGCAAACAAAATTTCATGGTGTATTCAAACAGATAATTCAAAAGTTAGACAAAATAGAACCCATGTAGAAATATACAAAAACAAAGTAACAAATATTCAATCAAAATACGTTGCTCTTCATGTAGGGTTGTTTTGGGGAATTGGTGTTTTTATTATAAAGAATAAAGACAGTGTGAAAATAATGTTTGATGAAAAAGAAATGTACGATCATTTTACAACAGATAGAAAAATTGAAGATGAGTTCATGTTAGAAAAAATGAGATTTATCAAACAGTTGATAAAACAAAGAGAATTAAAAATAAAATTTCAAGAGATCAAACCAGATGAAAATTTAAGTATAAAAAATACGTCATATTAACAAAATAAATTCAGAGAGAATCAATGGATAAGTCATTCATCATCAAAGAATAGTTAATTCCAACAAAATTGATCACATAAAAATTAGGATAAAATACAATCGATTTTTTTGAAAAATCACAATGCTAATCACAGGTAAAAAGAAAAACAGATGTAAAAAATGAGAAAGATATTTTTTAGACAAAAACGATTAGGTTTATTTAGCTTGTATCGATCTGAAGAATAATTATGGCAAGTATAGATAAAGCCGCAATTGGATTTTCTATCGCAATTGTAGCTATCGGTGTAGGATTTGCATTCTACATGGGCGGAGTTCAAGATGCCGGTCCAGTTTCAACTTCTCCAGCTATGGCAGCTGAAAAAGCTATGGCAGCTGAAAAAGCTATGGCAGCTGAAAAAGCTATGGCAGCTGAAAAAGCTATGGCAGCTGAAAAAGCTATGGCAGCTGAAAAAGCTAT
>JAOTSS010000092.1 GCA_029864805.1 Candidatus Nitrosopumilus sp.
GACTGCTTGAATCAATGCGTCACTTGGTCTTGTATGACCTCCGATTCCGCCAACGTCGGCTTTGATAACTGAAACTGTAATTTTCATAGTTGTGTTTTTTGTTACCTTGATTTATGTGTATTTTTTTAAAATCTATGAACTTGGAAATAATTGAAAAAAAGTATTTTTTCCCCAAAAAATTCATAACAGTAATAAATGCCCTTAGACCGGCTGTTGATATGGCAGATAAACAACATTTGAACCTGATCATAACGGGTCATATTGATAATGGTAAATCTACAACTATGGGGCATTTTTTGATGGATCTTGGAGTTGTTGATGAAAGAACAATTGCAGCACATGGAGTAGAATCCGAGAAGACCGGGAAAGGTGATACTTTCAAGTATGCTTGGGTTATGGATAACATTAAAGATGAAAGAGAAAGAGGTATCACAATCGATTTAGCTTTCCAAAAGTTTGAGTCCGCAAAGTATTTCTTTACTTTGATTGATGCACCTGGTCACAGAGACTTTATTAAAAATATGATTACTGGTGCTTCTGAGGCAGATGCAGCCATTCTAGTACTTTCAGCAAAAGAAGGTGAAACTGACACCGCAATTGCTGCAGGTGGACAGGCAAGAGAACATGCATTCTTACTAAAGACACTTGGTGTAAGTCAACTCATTGTTGCAATTAATAAAATGGATGCAGTCGAATACAAAGAAGATGCATTCAAAGCAGCCAAAGAAAAAGGTGAAAAACTAGTAAGATCTGTTGGTTACAAACTAGAAAATGTGCCATTCATTCCAGTTTCTGGATGGAAAGGTGACAATTTAGTTAAAAGAACTGAGAATATGGATTGGTACAAGGGTAAAACACTACTTGAAGCATTTGATGACTTTACAGTAGCGGATAAACCTGTTGGTAAGCCACTACGTGTTCCAATTCAGGATGTTTATACAATTACTGGTGTAGGAACTGTACCTGTAGGTAGAGTTGAAACTGGTATCATGAAAGCAGGTCAAAAAATCATTGTAATGCCTTCTGGTGCACTTGGTGAAATCAAATCTATTGAAACTCACCATACAGAAATGCCATCTGCAGAAGCAGGTGATAACATCGGTTTTAACCTGAGAGGTATTGAAAAGAAGGATATCAAAAGAGGTGATGTCCTTGGTACTCCAGACGCCCCACCAAATGTTGCAAAAGAATTCAAAGCACAAATCATTGTTATTCATCACCCAACAGCAATTGCTCCTGGGTATACTCCAGTAATGCACGCACATACTACACAAGTTGCAGCAACTGTCACTGAATTCCTTCAAAAGATTAATCCAGCAACTGGTGCAGTTGAAGAAGAAAATCCAAAATTCCTTAAAGTTGGAGATTCCGCAATTGTAAAAATCAGACCAGTGAGACCCACTTGTATTGAAACTTTCCAAGAATTCCCTGAGATGGGCAGATTCGCACTTAGAGATATGGGTGCAACTATCGCAGCAGGTATTGTGAAGGAAATTACCGAAGAGTACAAACCATAGGCGAATTTTATGACCCAAACCGCCCGTGTTAAACTCACTTCAACCAGTCTTCCAAAGTTAGATGGTGTATGTGGGGAAATAATGGGAATTGGTAAAAAAACTGGCGTTAAAGTAAAAGGTCCTACTCCACTTCCTGTAAAAAGATTACATGTTGCTACTAGAAAATCGCCATGCGGTAGTGGCACTGAAACCTATGAGAAATGGGAAATGAAAATGCATAGAAGAATTATCAATATCAATGCTGATGATAAAGCAATAAGACAACTCATGAGACTTAAAATCCCAGACGATGTCTACATTGAACTATCTCTGACATAATTTGGTATCCTTAAATTATAGAAATTTTGATGATAAATATGGTTGAAGAAAATATTTCAGACGAAGTTGAAGAAATCCCTGTTGAGACTTTAGAAGTAAATTATTCTTGCTTGAGGTGTGGGACCAGTGTCTCTAACACTGAATTATCTCGATTGCCTGAAATCAAATGTATTTGTGGATTTAGAGTATTTACTAAAGATAGGCCACCTGTAGTTAAAACAGTCAAAGCAATTTAATTATCTGTCTTTTTTGTAACTGTGTTCTCTTTGTAAATGGGTTCTCATATCTTCCATGTTTGAAAAATATTGCTTACATTCTTTACAGTCATATTGTAAATCTTTACCGTGAACAATTTGTTTATGATTCATAATCTCTTCCTCTTTTGAAAATTTCTTTTCACAAATTTCACATTTAATTTTTTTAAATAATTTCACTTTTATCTGAACTCTTCTTTCTTCTTATCCCAACATGTTCTGCAAAGCTGACCTTCAATCTTCCAATTATCTTTTGGATTGTATCTGATTAACCCGATTTTTCCTCCGCATAACGAACAAAAGTTTTTCTTTTTACCGTGGTCTTCTTCTTTTTTGTCAAAACATTTTTTGCATAATAATCCTTCCATGTCCCATTGCCATCTTGGTTCCCACAAATCTGTAATTTTTTGTGTTATTCCACATACAACACATGGCTGTCTAACCTTGCCTTCATAATATTCCTTTGATTTGTCAAAATGACAATCTCCACAAAGTGAGCCTTTGATATTCCATTCTCTTTTTGGTTTATGTTTGTGGGTTAGTTCTTTATTACAAACGCTGCAAAATGATGGTTTTTTACTAAATAATCCCATTTTCTTTGATCATCCTGATATGACTTATTCTATAAATGTAAATAAAATAAAAATAACAAAAAATGCTTATTCGTTTAAGATTTTTTCAAGAGCCTGACTTGCATTAAGCATACCGTTTCTCTTGGCAAATTCTTCGATCATTTTGTATTGTTTTTCAGTAAAACATACTGGCATTGAACGGTTTTCCATGAGCATTGTTTGTATTTTTCACTAATATCTTTTTCTCTTGAAAAATATTCAAATTCTTAATTTTTGGATGTTTTAACTAATGATTGATTTGTGAATGTAAGATCTTGATACTATTTTTACTGATAGCTGACAACCTCATTAACACTTTTATGAATAAATCAAACTGAAGAACCTGAATATTTTCTCTAAAACCCAAAATGCATTGTAAAGAGCTTATTTCTAAGAATTAATTCTTGTCCCTGTTTCTCTTGGAAAGATATTTCAAACCTATTTTTTTATCTGGAACGTGGTAAAGAAACGCCAGATATTGGTAATTGGCCATAATACCAATGGATGTACTCCAGAGCATGAAAAAATTGCGTATGATGTTGGAGTGGAAATTGCAAGATCTAATTCTGTTTTATTGACTGGTGGCTTGGGGGGTGTAATGGCTGCTGCCTCTCATGGTGCAAAAGATGCGAATGGTTTGACAATTGGAATTATTCCTCAAGATGATGCTGCATTGGCCAACGAATTTTGTGATATTGTTATACCTACTGGCATGGGATTGACTCGCGATTTTCTGAATGCATTAAGTGCTGATGGGATAATCATCGTAGGTGGTGGTTCTGGAACTTTATCTGAGGTTTGTGCAGCATATATGCACAAAAAACCAATGGTTGCAATTAGAAACCTAAATGGGCCTGTATCACAATACATTGATGGGTATTTAGACCACAGGGAAAATGTGAAAATTATAGGTGTAGAGAATGCGCAAGAAGCAGTAAATAAGATTCTAGAATTAATTATTGCATAGGTAAAAGTCAAATTAATACTCTTCTTATCTGACCAAGCATCAACTATGATGTCACGAATGTTCATCACATTAGTAGACAATTGACAGATGAAGTGTTAATGAATGAAACAGGAATCATTATGATTCAAATATGTCCAAAATGTAGAAAGTCATAACAATACAAATTTCTCGAGTTTTACAGTGTTAAATTAAACAAATTTTTTATTTTTTAATATTAAGTTAATTGTTAACTGTGACATAATTTTAGGATGTAGATCCTTATGTAGGCTTGATATAAAACACTCTAAAAATAATCCCTAAAATTCAATTTGCCACAATCTGTAATGTGTTTGGTGAGATAAAGCATGGTGACCATAAACCAAATACAAATAATTTTCTGTTAAAATCCGAACATCTAAAATCAATTGAATCTGCTACACGAGCTTGATCGTTATGAAATGAATTTGTTTCAAAGATTGGTAAAGGTGAATTTGTGATTGCACAATATGGTGAAATAAAATGCATTGTTATTCCATTGGATGATGATCATTTTCTTTATCTAACAACAACTAAGAATACAGATCATAACAAAATTACTAACAAAGTAATTGAACTCAAATTAGGCAAGATCAGGAAAATAATAAAAATACGACAAAAACATGTTCTTGCCAAAACTATTCTTAGAATAAAGCCAAGAAATACACGATTAAAACACTCATTATTAATCCTCATAATGAAAACAACCGTCTTCTTTAATTGAAAGTTTGAGAATGTGATCATATGGAAATTCAAAATGATGAAGAATGCAAAAATCTAATTGAAACATTGAACAAAGGATTACCGCCACAGATGATTGATGAAATTATTGCATATCTTGAAAAGACCAAAAATTCTGAATTTACTATTACATTGATAAAATACCTGAATAATCAGAATATTCAGTCACGACATTCACTTTGGGCGCTTGGAAGTCAAATTGCAATGATAGGGGAGGATGTTGGCAAAATCAAGCAGCATTTAGGAATTCAATAAATCATTTAATTGAAAAATAAAATTTTTTTGCAATAAATCAGATTAGATGTACTATTGATTATTTTTTATGACATTCCTTCAATCTTTTATTCTTGGTACAAATAACTCGTCAAACTATACTGACTACTGCATAGACACTAGTAATGGGTCAGGTCTGTAAAATTCACCATATTCATCAGCAAGTTTGTTTAATTCATCAACAATATTTTTGATTCCTATCTCTTTTGCTGTTTCAAATAATGGCTTTTTTAACCCTAATCCTAACTTAGCTGCTTTTTCAATCTCTTCTATATCGCTTGCAC
>JAOTSS010000046.1 GCA_029864805.1 Candidatus Nitrosopumilus sp.
AAATATCATATGCACCAAAAGTTCCATGAACTTCCTTCACACCTTCTAAGCCTTTGAGTTGCTGAATAATAGCTTCCTCAGAACCTAGTTCACAGTTTATTAAAACATAAGCTGTTGCCATGATTTCATTAAACAAATCGACTATATCAATAAACCGATTGGGGTCACGTTTGTGAAATATTTAAGATAGCATTCCAGAGGGGCTTTGGAACAGGCATTACAGACAATCTAGAAATTCTAATTAGTTCCCAGTCTTTGAATTTTTTATCTTTTTTCATTTCATCTAGTGTTACGGGGCGTTTCAATGTTTTTTTGTATTTTACATCTACAACAATGAAACGCTCATTTTCCTCTTTTGGGTTGGGATAAGGTTTTGATGTCACTTGCATTATTCCAACAGCTTGTCTCTCATCACCAGTATGGTAAAACAAAACAAGGTCACCGGACTTCATATCCCTCATATGTTTTAATGCAAGATTGTTATGGACTCCATCCCATACGGTTGTTTTTTCTTTTTTTAGTTGTTCAAAGTTGTATCCCCTCGGGCCGCTGGGTTCCTGTTTTGCCAACCAATAGTTTGTCATTGGATTTTTCTGTATCAAGTGATGTTTTATCTTTTTAAAAGTATGTTCCCCGGTTCTGACTCGCACAAAATCATGGGTACATAGCCATAAGCCTCCTCGCGTTCTGAAACCGGGGTTGCCCATAATGTAGCACGCCTGGGTGAATTAGAAATCATTGGTATCATAACGATCGACATCATCCTAATCCGTCTGCGTGCCTGCTCTTGGGCGATTATAATGGAACTATTCCTACTAAAAACCATTTAGGGAATTACGGTATTAAAATTATTTTTTAAAATTAAAATTGGATTTAGAAATACAGAATTTGTATGGAAATTAAAAACACAGGAATTTTTTTTATTGGAGTCATAGTTTTGGTTTTAGGATCATTAATCATTGTTTTTGATTATCCACAAATCGAATTTTTTGAGAACATGGATACAGAGTCATATCACTTGATGAATGTAGAAAAGAAGGATCTTCATCAAAGATTGGTTTTTGAATTTTCTATTGGAATAGTAATTTTGGCATCAGGCGTTTCGTTACTAATTGCATCACTGCTAAAAAGATTTGAAAAAGAAATCAGATAGAGAGATTTCAAATCCAACTACTTTGGATTGAATTTTGTAATTTTCAATAACTTTTGAACTAAGTTCTCCAATGACCCCTACATGTTTACCATCTACAACAACTGTTGCACACCGTCCTTCCTCAAATAAGGGATCAGAGAAAGTCTTGGTCTCAAGATCAATTCCGAATCCAATCTTTAATGCAGATTGCAAAATCGATTTGATTTCAGTAAAATTTGCATCTTTATGTGTGCTAATTCCAGAAAAATTAATTTTTTCAGAAATTGGATCATTTAACGAAAACACATTACCAGTTTCAAATAATTTTTGAGGGTAAGATTCATGTATATTTCTAGAAAGATTTTCTAGTAATCCAGGAAGAATAGAGTTACGCAAAATTGTGTGTTCTTGACTTTTTGAATCAAGTACTGAAAGAATTTTTGAAGGACCCCTTCCAGTCACATCATACAGAACTCGTTTGCTTGTTAAACTTGAATTCAATGCCTCAAGATAACCAAGACCAATCATGATTTGATCAAGGGATTTCAGTTTATTTGAAACAGAATTTGTTTGACCAATAGTTTGTGAAGGTGAAAATATGGGTTCTAGATTTTGAATTCCATAACCCAAAGCAATTTCTTCGACCAAATCCATCGGTCCAAATATATCAAATCTATATGCAGGAATTGTACAAATAATGTTTTTACCCTTTGTTACTGCATTCAATCTTGATTTTTTCAGAGATGAAATAATTTTTGACATACTAAGTTCCAATCCGAGTGTTTGGTTGGCCAAATTAGGATCAATTGATATTTTCTTCTCTTTAAATTTTGGAGATGAATTTTTTAAACCAAATATCTGGACATTCTCCAAAGTAAATCCAGCACTTTGTAGAATAGTTGCAATGACTGAGAGCATGTCTTCTGCATCTTCTTTATTGATTCCAGTAACTTCAACAAAGAGATTCTTTGTTTTTGTAGTAACTGTGGTGACATTTGCATTAATGATAGGAGGGAAAGAGACAGTTTTTTGATTTGCATCTAAAATTATAGGAATTTGTGAAGAATTTCCCAAAAGGGATCCATATTCTTTTCCCACATTAATGGTGTTCAGTATTTCAGAAACAGATATCTCAGAATCAGAATTTAATGGAACGAATTTATGATTTCTATTTGTAGTTGTGTAAACTAGAGGAAAAGTGATTTTATCTAGATCATGCATTCCAATTGAAGACTTTTTTCTTTTCCTACCAATTCCAAAATGAAGATCTTCTTGCATTGTCATGAATTGTTTGATGATTTTATCGTCAATTTTTCCATTTTTTGCAATAATACCAGTTACAAAAGGTCGAATTTTTGATACTGATGGTTTTACAGAAATTTTATACTTGTGAGATTTTTTTATATTTAATTTTATTGCACCAGATTTGATTTCAAGTAATCCTTGTAAACCTAGTGCAATTCCAAAACTAGTAGAGTAATCAGGCCTATTGGGGCTGTATTCAATTCTAACTAAATCTTTGTCTTCAGATTCAATATCTAATCCAAGAAATGGTAAAGAATCAGAAATTTGTTTTTTTGTAACTTTACCAACTAATTTTTGAAGATTGGAATAAGATAATTCAACTACTGGCATTTTGTAGTACTCCTTAACCAATTCAAATTATTATTGTAAAATTCTCGAACATCATCCAATTCATATTTCAGCATTGCAATTCTTTCAATACCTCCACCCCATGCCAAAACAGGTTTTGATATACCAAGAGGTTTTGTTACTTCAGGCCTGAAAATTCCCATTCCAAACAATTCAATCCATTTTCCTAATCGTTCATTGTACACCATAGTTTGTAGAGAAGGTTCCGTATATGGAAAGAATGTTGGCCAAAATTTGATTTTTGTGATTCCTATTCTTTTGTAAAATTCTCGTTGAATTCCCATTAAATTTCTTAGAGTGGCATCTTTTCCAACTACAACACCTTCAATTTGATTAAATTCCACCAGATGCTTGTAACTGACTTTTTCATTTCTAAATACACGTCCCAACGAAAAAACCCTTGCTTCATCGGGTTTATTGTCTGCAAGATGTTTTATTGTAACACAAGTAGTATGGGTTCTCAAAACCATTTTGCGTGCCTCATTAACATCCCAATGATAACGCCAATTCTTTTTGTGGGATTCAGACACTTTTTTTATCTGTTCAGAATTTGCAATTTTTTTAGCAGATATACCATCAAGATAAAACGTATCCTGTAATTCTCTTGCAGGATGATCTTGAGGGGTAAATAATGCATCAAAATTCCAAAAACTAGATTGAGTCATATTTCCAATGATTTCTGAAAATCCTAAAGTGACAAAAATTTCACGTATTTCATCAATTGTGTCTTTTAAGGGATGAGTTCTTGCGACAAATACCTGTGGCACCTTTGCTTCTACATCTATGGCTCCAGATGCATTTGAAATTTCTAATAATTTTGCCGAATCAGTCAGAGTGATTTCTTTAGTTGTAATAACATCTTCAATAATGAAATCAGGTCTTTTCAAAAGTCCTAATAAATCATTTTTGTCAATTTCATTTATAGATATTTTCTCATTACCTATTTTCTTTATAGTTTTTTCACCTGGAAGTTCTGATGGAAAATTTTGAAGTGAGATTTTTTCAGAAGAAGATTTAATCCAATTATTTTTTCTAGCTAATCCCATAGCGGGTCCAAAAATATATCCAAGATCTTTTTGTATTTCAGATAATTTTTTAGGTCCATCTTTTAGGAAATTAAGTAATCTTCTTTCAGGCAATCCTTTTTGAAGAGACTCAATACCATTTTTACCTAAACTAACAACACTTGTTTTTGATTCATCTACAATTGCTAATTCTTTGTGTTTTAACCATTCTATTCCTCGTCTAATTTGATCTGATGAAAGATTAGTTGACTCTTCAAGTGAAGCAGGAGTTTGTTTTGGATTGTTTTTTAGAGAAGAGATAATTTTTTTTTCAATATCATGAAAAACTTGTGACAATAGCAGAAAGTTCGAAAAAGACTTTTTAAACCTTAACCTAAGTCAAATTGAATGTCAGCTGATGACTTTATTGTGACTCCTTGGCATGTTGAAGGAGATATTGACTATGACAAACTAATCAAAAAGTTTGGAACTGAAAAAATTTCATCTGATTTACTAAGAAAAATTAGCAGTGCAGCTGGTGAGGATCATTTCATGCTCAGACGAGGTATTTTTTTCTCTCATAGAGAAATGAATAGAATTTTAGATGACTATCAAAAGGGAAATAAATTTTTTCTATATACAGGAAGAGGACCTTCAGGTCATACTCATATTGGACATCTAGTTCCATGGGTATTTTCAAAATGGCTTCAAGAAAAATTTGATGTTAACATGTACTTTCAGCTTACAGATGATGAAAAATTCTTTTCAAAACCTAATCTTACTTTAGAAGAGACAAGTAAGTTCGCTTATGAAAATGCTCTTGATTTTATTGCATTAGGTTTCAAACCAGATAAGACAAAAATCATCATAAATACAAAAAATATACAAACACTTTATCCCATTGCAGCCCAAGTTGCAAAAAAAATTAATTTTTCTAACACAAAAGCAACATTTGGGTTTACCAATGAAACAAACATCGGAATGATTTTTTACACATCATTACAATCAGCACCATGTTTCATTGAAGATAAACCAGTCTTGATTCCATTAGGAGTGGATCAAGATCCTCATTTTAGATTAACAAGGGATATTGCACCAAAAATTGGAAGGCCAAAACCTGCGTTGATTCATAACATAATGATTCCATCATTAGAAGGTCCTGGAGGAAAAATGTCAGCTTCGGCAGATAATGGAACAATTTACACGACTGATACACCAAATGTGGTGAAGAAGAAAATCAATAAACACGCATTTTCTGGAGGTCAACCAGATGTTGAACTGCATAGAAAGATAGGCGGAAATCCAGATATTGATGTTTCATTTCAATATTTGAGGATATTTTTTGAACCAAATGATAATAAATTAAAAACAATTTATGAAGATTATAAATCTGGAAAATTACTCTCAGGGGAATTGAAAGTAATTTTAATTGAGAAAATTAATGATTTTCTATCAGTCCATCAAGAGAAAAGAGAAAAAGCAAAAGATAAGATTCATGAATTTCTTTTGGTGAATAAATGAAAGTAGACATTACATTTGACGACAAATATGAGGTTCAAAAATTTGCAAGTCTCATATTTATAAAAGATGGAAAAGAGACGTACATTACATCAATTCTGAACATTATAAAAAATGAATTAGTTATTTCAGTGAAAGACAAATCCGCTCACAGCATTGTGTTCAAAGACGAGGAAAGCGTGGAAAAGTTTGCAGATTTTATTCAATCAGTGCTTGATAAAGAACACAAAATAATTTCTACCAAAGTAAATGATTTCAACATAGAAATCATTAAGGAATAATCCTAAGAACCAAATGCGGTATACAGTGCCACTATACCAACCACTATAATCAGAGAAATTCCCAATGCCTTAAAGTCGCCGTTCATAATGTTATTCTAAAAGAATTATAATTAAAGTGTTAATAAATTATCAAGAATGATTTTAGGATTATCTAGAAAAATATCGACTTTTTTTAGGTTTAGATCTTGACGAGGATTCTTTTGGTTTAGATACAGGCTGCCTTATTTCGTTACAATTTAAGCATAGAACTCTAAGTTCTTTTTTAGCACGATCAGGTTCAGAGATATATTTTCCCCATGAAGATGCAGCACCACCACGTCCAAGACTATCTGAAGTATCATCAAATATGTGACTAATTCCTAAAGCTCGTTCATCTTTAAATCCACAACTTGAGCACGTTTTACCACCTAAAATTTCAAACAATTTTTCTTTTAAAGTAGCATAGAATTTTTCTGAACCGCCAGAATAGAAACTCTCTTGTTTTTTTAAGAATTTATCACCCTTAGATTTTTTAAATCTAGAATCACTTCTAGAGGATTCTAAAACAGAAGATCTTGGATTTCTATCATCTCGTGAGTATCTTGGACTTCTATCATCTCGTGAGTATCTTGGACTTCTATCATCTCGTGAGTATTTATCATCTCGTGAATCCTGTGGTTTGTTTTGTCTGAAACAATCACTGCAGTAAACAGGTTTGTCGGTTCTTGGAACAAATGGAACTTGGCATTGGGTTCCACAGTCAGCACATGTTACAGTCGTGGATTCTCCTTGATTATCGTCTCGAGAGTATCTTGTATTTCTATCCTTGTTAGAGTTTCTAAAAGAACGATGTCCATCATTGTCTTTTTTTGAAGTTCTTGAATTTTTTTTATACGAATACTTTGATTTGTAAAATTCCATGTTATACTGAATTAATGTTATTTGATTATAGATACTTACAGATTGAATTTGTGCCTAAATTAAAAAAATTATTTCATATTAGAGATTTATCCATTTCAGTAGACATTATTTCTTGAACTTTAAGAAAATAAAGTTTTGTAGAATATGGCATTTCATCCAAATTATTGTCAACTACAATCATGAAATATCTAACTGCTCGTTTTGAAATATCTAAATTAAATTTCATTGAAAGTACAGGATCTTGATGGACTTTGATTTTATCCTGTAGCCACGGAGGAGCCATCTCGATTGTTTCTTTGATAATTTTGTCATACCAATAAGAGAGGTTTTGAGGCTGTAATCCCTGTTTAAGGTTTGATACATCAGTATCAATTTTTTTCATCATGTAGTTGATGATTGCCATGAGATTCAATTGAAGAGTTTTGTTTTATTACAATTACTCAAAGTTAGACAAGTTACTTGTCAATTGAAAGCAAGTTTCCTTCAATGTCAATTTCAGAGTTTTTTATGCGAGTAGTTGATATTCGTTCGCCATCTTTTGCCAAAAACATAGGAACCTTAAAAATTACAACAGGGGGGAGGTTCTTTTTTGTCCTTAGTTTATTTAATACATTTCCTTGATTACTAGTTTCATCACTAACAACTAATGCTTGAACTTCTTTTTCTAAAACTGCAGGTCCAAAATCATTATTCAATTTACTAATTTGAAAAGAGTCACTGGAGTATTTTTTTAAAAGTATATTGGTCAAGTTTTCAAGACGTTGTTCATATTTGTAAAGTGGGCGTTTCCCCTTTTTTTCAGCCAGTTCATCACTAGTTAACCCAATAATCACTTTATCAGAAATATCAAATGCATTTGAGAGTAGTGTTAAATGTCCTTTATGGATAATATCAAAGGTCCCACCCAGTGCAACAAGAGAAAATTTAGACACGCATATGTATAGAATTCTTTGAAAATAAATCTACTAGTTTTTTAAAATACAAATCGAAATCAGGGTAAAAATTTATTTTAACTAGATAATGTCATCAACCCTTCTTTAATCAAGAATTGAATTCCCTCGACAAATGAGTTATCGTCAATTTGACCATCTGCCCACCATCCAGCATTGCTCTTAATCCAATCAGGGATTTTATTATCTGCAGATGATGAGCCTTGCTCAGTAGCAGGTATGTTCATCAACCCTTCTTTAATCAAGAATTGAATTCCCTCGACAAATGAGTTATCGTCAATTTGACCATCTGCCCACCATCCAGCATTGCTCTTAATCCAATCAGGGATTTTTGCACCAACAGATGACGATTCATCCATAGTCAAAAAGTTATCAGAATTTACCAGAAAAGAAATACTTTCTACGGTGGCCTTTGAATTGCCATATTGAGCTTTTACAATATATTTTCCCTCAAAAAATTTCTCATTCAGAATAACATTGTGAGAAAATGATGTATCAGGATTAACAGATGTTTTTTGAGTCATAACTAAGTTTTTACTAGAATCAAAAATAGAAATTCGTAAATTTCTTTCTTCATCATATTTGTTTACAGTTCCAGAAAATGTTATTGATTCTCCAAGATCATACGATTCTTCATCATGGTTGATATCTACAGTGTAGTTATTTGCGCTGCTTTGTTCAGGAGGACCGCCATAACCTAAAGCATTTTGTCCTGAAACAGACAGGACAAGAAGGGACATCCCAATAACGAAAATGAGATTAAATTTCATAACTACATAGCAGTAATTCTTGCTGCATTTAAACGGTAGAACACTGATTATACGAATTTAGTCTACAAGAATTAGAACAAATGGCCCCTGTTCAGATAGTGGAACATTATTTCTATCCCAGACGAATGTTTCAATGAAAAACAATCCCTTTTTTTCAGGAATCCAATCTATTGACTGCGATTGAACCCCATTTCCAATAAATCGCCCATCAAATTTTCCAACAAACTCAACATATGGGCGTTCCCCAGATTCTTTGATTTGTACATAGTATGTGTATGGAGTTTCAGCAGGAATTTGTTTACCAGAAAACTCCACCAGAGTCTTGCTTACTATGTTTACAGTTGAACCTACTTTAATTTCAGAAAGAGCGTTTCCCTTAGTGTCCTGCATAGAAACATTAGAAATTGAAACTAATTTTGTCATAAGTTGAGGAGTGGGAATTTTTACATCAACAAAACTTGAATTAAAAATATTTGATTCTGCAAATAACAAAAACCCCACAGATCTAGGGTCAATTTCTTCATTTATCTCAAAAGACACTTCAGAGTTTGGCTCCACAGCTCCAAGTTCAATGGTAGAAACTCCAAGAATTCGTGGTGGCTCAAAACCATCATAAAATGCCAGGTAGACGTTAGTGTCAGCATTAGGAGCCCCTTCACTTTGCAAGACTCCTGAAAATCTTAATGACGCATCCAAAGATATCTCACTTGAATAAACAGATAATCCATTTTTTTTGTCTTCAGAAGAATCAAATCCCAAAAGAGAGACATATGCCTGAGTTATGTTAGGATTAGGAGTTTGAGAACGAATAGCATATGGAGAGTTTCCATTTGTTGGAATTACTTCAAGTGTTGTATAACCTTGAGTGATTTCCAAGGGATTAGGATCGAAGTCATCAAAAAATCTCACTTGAAGTAGTACATTTGTTACAGAGGATAATGAATCATTATTTTCAACGGCTCCAACAACAACTGTGTAGCCCTCTGAGTCCTGATAAACAAACGGAGTATTACTTGTTAGAGAGACAGAAAGAGTAGGTAATGTGTCAGCTTTTTCTTCAGAATAAGATTGCGATACAGGAACTAAAAGTAAAATCAAAAACATAGTAAAAAAAGATTTTCGCATCAAAAGTCTTTTGCTAAAAGAGATTAATTTCATTTGACATAACATATAGTGAACAAGAAAGGTAACATCAGTTCACCTAGTTTACACTAAAACTAGTATAATAAAAAGAGATTAAAAAATAGATGTAATTTTATTTTCTCTTTGCGGTAATTGCTATCCAGTATATGAAGCCTGGAACCAAACCTACAATGAGTGGAATAAATACCGGCCATGCGTCTGCTGATCCTGCCATATGAAAAAACGGAAACTTATCCTATTTAAATCCATCCAGCAGTCTGAAATTCAGCATAGATCTTATAAATAAAAAGTGGACCGGACGGAATTTGAATCCGTGACCCCCCGCGTGCAAGGCGGGTATACTACCAGGCTATACTACCGGCCCACATGCAAACTGAATATTGTGTGGATTTTAATTGTTGTCTTATTGGCAAGAATTTTATTTGAAAACAAGATTATTTTTTCATGGTACTCTTAGAGTCTCAAGTCAAGCTAAAAACAGGAAGTATTGCACCAGACTTTGAATTATTAGGCATTGATGATAAAAAACATTCACTATCAGATTATAGCAATTACAAAGGGATTGCAGTAATTTTCATGTGTAATCATTGTCCATATGTTAAAGCCAAGGTAGATGCACTAAATGAGTTGTATGAAAAATTTGGAAACGACATTGCAATTATAGGGATTAATAGCAATGACTCAACTGACTATCCAGAAGATAGTTTTGAAGCTATGAAAGAGACAGCAAAAGAAAAAGGATTCAAGTTTGATTATCTAGTGGATGAAACACAAGAAATTGCCAAAAAGTATGGCGCAATGTGTACCCCAGATCCATTCCTATTCAACAGTCAAAAACAATTGGTGTTCCATGGAAGAATTGACAATGCCATGAAACCTGATGACATCGCCACTGAAAAGACAATGATTAACAATATGGAAAAATTATTGTCTGGTGAAAAAATCGAAAAAGAATTTGACCCATCAATTGGTTGTTCAATCAAGTGGAAAGAAAATTAAACTTAAATGAGTCCTGCCTAGAGATTTGTTCGTGGGCTCGTAGCTCAGCTTGGCTGGAGCGTTCGACTGATAATCGAAAGGTCATGTGTTCGAATCACATCGGGCCCATTTTTCATCGTTTTAGATTTTCAGAAATTGTTTTGGACCATTGCAAAATATCATCTAGTTGATCAGATTGCAGATCAGGATTAATTTTGGATTTTTTAGATATTTTGCCATAAAGCACTAATTTCATGTTTTTGCCAGATTTTTCTTTAATTGGGTTTATAGAATTTGCAAAAAAGTTTAGCCCTTCAGCAGAATGAGAGAATATTATTACTAATAAAATTCCAGGTTTTTGTTTCCAAATTTTTCCAACCAATTTATGAAAATCCAGATCAAATAACACATCAATTGCTGAAGACATATCACCAAGATGAGAGACTTTCCAACCATCAGAATGATATGCTGCAGATGCAGCTTCAGAAATCAAGATACTTTGGGGATCAGCTGCAATTACTACTACGTTCTTTTTTGGATCAGATATCACCTGGATTTGATTGAATATTTGAAGCGATTTTGAAATGGTGGTTTTTAAAAGATTGAGTTCTGCGATTCCGATTTTTCCTGCATCATACAAATTTTGCACATAATCGACAGCAGGGAAAATTATTTCAAGAATTAAACGACTAGGTACTGCACCTGAATGTAGACAATTTCGAATTAGAGAATGAGCTTGGTCATCGGTACCTTTAACTAGATATTCAAGATAGGTTGCGGCTACTTTGAAATAATCATCAGGGAAGTCAAAAGATTCTTGTCCTGGTTCTAAAAACCATAAAGTAATATTTCCAATATTTTTTTGCCGGAGCAACCCCTCAGCTGCAAAAACTTTGAGATATTTAGACATCGTAATTCTATTGATACCAACTTTTTTAGAGAGATCCATTCCAGACATTCCAGTATCAGAACTTTTCAAAGATGAAATCAGTTTTTCTCTAATGGATTCTGCGGAATAGCCTCTGCCCATGATGTTTTTACATGTCAGTATTGTATAAAGACTAATTTTCATTTACATAGAGGTCTATTTTTGAATAAAACATTAAATACTTGAGTACTTTATTATACGGTAAGGAAAAGTAAATTGCCAAAAGCTGGATTCAAATCAATCACAATTTCAGAAACAGTTTATGATAAATTCCATCAAGTTTATCAAAACAGTAAAGACGACCTTACAATGAAAGGGGTCAATAGTTTCTCGGGTTATGTAACATACATGCTTGAGGAGATGATGCAGAAAGACAAAACCTTTGCAAGATATGCCCCTAAGATTGAAAAAATTTCTGTTGATGATGACCGCGTAATTCTAAAAGACAATATTAAAAATAGAATAGCAGAAGTTGCAGTTCAAAAAGGAGAGTTGTTCTGTCAATTATGTGATGAAAGAGATTGCGTACATGTTGGTTTTGTTTTCTCACTGCCAGATGTGTATGAAGTCCTCAACTCTAGAGGAATAAAACATCCAAAATAGAAAGGTGGAGGAGGTGGGATTTGAACCCACGAACTCCTGAGAGACAGGATCACCCATTATTTGATCTTAAGTCCTGCATGTCCAAAAGCACAATGTGCTTACTTTGGCCAGGCTTGATTACTCCTCCAAAAGTGTAGAAATCTGTGTGAAATTTAACAGTTTAGAAGGATATTAGTCAGAATGAAGAATTATAAGGATTTTCTACAAAGGATTTTTGTGCTTCGATAGCTCAGCCTGGTAGAGCGTTACATTGGTAATGTAAAGGTCGCGGGTTCAGATCCCGTTCGAAGCTTCTAATAATTTTTTATCAGCAATTCAAAGTGCCCAGTTCTTTTGCCAGAGTGGGAATTAATTGAACGATTTGCCTTAATTTTACATATTTTCCAAGGTTTGGTTGCAAACATATCTGCCACTTCTTGAGAGTCAGAATTCGATAAAAGAATTTTACATCCTTTTGAATCTAATTTCATACAAAGTTCTACCAATCTGTTAAGATCATCATATGTGAAATCCTTGTTTGTATAGCTAGTAAAATTGGATGTATCACTAACTGGTTGATAAGGAGGATCAAAATATACAAGATCACCTCTTTTGGCATCTCTTAGAACAGCCTCAAAATCACGACATTTGATTGAGACTCTATTTGAGCGTAAAATATTACTGACTGAAAGAAGGTTTTCTTTGTTTACAATATTTGGATTTGTATATTTTCCTAAAGGAACATTGAATTTTCCTTTACGGTTTACACGATATAATCCATTAAAACATGTTCTATTCAAAAAGATCAATCTAGATGTTTTTTCTATTTGGCTTTTAGGATTACTTTCTCTAATAGAGTAATAATATTCCTTTGAATTTTTTTTATAGTGTTTTTCATGGTTTTTTAGGGAATTAATTAGGTCATCTATTTTATCACGAATTGTAGTATAAGATAACACCAAATCGGAGTTTAGATCAGATATGCTACATTTTTGATCATTTCGTTCATTTAACATGTTGAACAATAGTGCCCCTCCTCCAAGGAATGGCTCAAAATAAGTTCCAAAAGTTTTTGGCAAATTTTTATTGAGGATTGGTACAAGTTGACGTTTTCCACCAGCCCATTTTACAAATGGTTTTGGTGTAACTAGAATTTGATCATATTGCTGTTTCAATAGTTATTATCACAAGATTACATATTGTCAAAATAGACAATAAAAGATCACAAGCTGTGCAATATTATTTAATCAATTTTTCAGAAATTTAGAGGATACCTTAAGGGAATATAATAAAATGAAAAGGAAAAGGTTGGATTTAGTCCCACTTTGACCAAGCGGCCATCCATCTGTATGTCCAAGTGTTCAGTTTACAACCTAATGCTGCAAATGTACATGCCAATACTGCACCTGCACCTGCACCGAGAGCAACTGGGCTGTTATAGAATTTGCCTACTTGCGGTTCTATCGGTGTCATGTATGGTGGCAATGTTGGTCTTGGATACTTGAATGCCGTTTCTAGTGGGTCTGCAACTGTTATCAGGTTTACCATATTGAATAATGGTAATGACATTCCTACTAGTACACCGCCGAACAGTATCAAGGAGTGCTTGTTCTTCTTTGTTGCCCAGTAAACCAAGTCCAACAGCATTGCTGATGGTAGCCAAACTGGAGTCACAATGAAGTCATATGGATATCCTAGCGAAAACCATGCGCCTTTTGCTATCCATGTGTATACTGTCATTATTAGAGCATAGTACGTTGCTGTGCCTGGAACGCCTGTAAATGTTAGGTAATATGTTGCACCTACAATAAGCATCAACGTTTGCGATATTGAAAATACCGTGTACGAAGTCCAAGCCCAGTCAGTGTAGAAGATGTAGTCTCCTGCGTTAATTGTTAACAGTGTTGAGTTAACTGCAACCACTACTATGAACAAGTAGTGGGTACATCGTCTTAACCAGACCATATGAAGTTGAAGAAATGGTCAGTATATAAAATTTTAGAGTGTGATGAAGATCGTTATTTGTAATGTAAACAATAACAAAATTTGACGTTAAGATAATGAAAAAGAGTACACAAGTCTATTTTTTAATTAAAATGAAAAAGAAAATTGCTGAAGGGTTTTCCTTCTGATTACCAACCAACGAATAGTGATACGAATAGGCAAAATGCAGCTGCGCCAGCAACACTGGCACCAACTATACCATTACTATTTTTGTTGGATCCTTCTTCCATGACTTTAACACAGAAGATGTAACCTATTGCTATAATGATTGTAAGTACGATGAATGCAAAGTGACCACTTGCTGTTGGATATGCCCATGGATAATAGAAATATCCTGCTGCAGTACCACCAAAAGTTGCCAATATTGCTGCCCAGAATGAAACTGTAATCATACCGGTCATGTTTTCAACGCGTCGTCCAATCATTCGTTCAATGTCAGCGCTTGACGAACCGCCACCGCCACCAGAACCGAATCCTTTTGGAAGAGTCATTATGAGATTATTCTAATTCAGAATCCTTTTAAGTCTTTCTTAAACTGGCGTACTAGTACGATCTACGTCTTTTTTTAAAAATAATAAAATAAGAAAAAAGTGTGCTTTTGCACAAGTTCTATGGAATTGATCTGCTGTACAGCTTGCCTTCTAAGGCCATCTTGTACATCTCTGCAACATATGGGTTCTCTCCAGGAGTTTCTGCACCTAGTTCTACGAGTCTAGCATATACTCTGACTACGTATGCAAGTGCACCCATGAATGCAACTACTACACCCATGTTAAACATCCAGTGGTTTGGAACCGCAAATATTTCTTCTACAAACCAGAAGTGCCACA
>JAOTSS010000011.1 GCA_029864805.1 Candidatus Nitrosopumilus sp.
GCTGCAAAGGATTCTTCTGGATATCCCGGTCTACTATTAAACTCTGGATGGAATTGAACCCCTAGATAGAATTTATGAGATGGTATTTCTAGCATTTCCATTCTTTTTCCTTCATCACTATCAGCTGAAAATATCAATCCATTTTTCTCAAATTCTGGAATGTATTTCTTGTTAATTTCATATCTGTGTCTATGACGTTTGTTAATAGAATTTGTGTTGTAAATTTTATATGCATTTGTATTTTCTTTAATTTTTATTTCATTTGCTCCTAATCTAAGTGATCCACCCATATCTGAAATATTTTTTTGTTCTGGAAGTAAATCTACGATAGGATTTTTTGTATTTGCTTTAATTTCTGTAGAATTTGCATCTTCTAAATTCACCACATTTCGTCCAAATGCGATTGCTGCTAACTGAAATCCAAAACATATTCCAAGATATGGTATATTTTTTTCACGTGCAAAGTTTGCCGTCTTAATAATTCCTTCAGAGCCTCTAATGCCAAATCCTCCTGGAACTAAAATACCATCATACTTTGATAGTATGTTGTAATCTATAATCGATTCAGAGTCTATCCAGTCAATGTCTACTGATCTCCCTATTTTTGCACCTGCATGTTTTAATGCATGATTTACACTCACGTAACTATCTGCAAGTGTCACATATTTTCCAATCATTGCGATCTTTATTTTTTGGTCTTCATGATTTACCATACTTTGTGCAATCATGTTCCATTTGTCCCAATTTGTTGATGCATTAACCATCCCGACTCTGCCAAATTTTGTAAATATTGCGTCCATAATTCCTTGATCATAAAGCATCTGTGGGACTTCAAAGATTGAATTTGCATCATGACATGATAAAACATCATTTGGTGTAACATTTGTAAACATTGCAATTTTCTTTTTTGTCTTTTCTTCTAGAGGTAATGTACATCTAACTGCTAAAAAATCTGGCTGAATGCCAATTCTTCGAAGTTCTTGTACGCTATGCTGAGTAGGCTTTGTTTTCTGTTCTCCGACTACATCCAATGATGGGGCTAATGTCACATGAACAAAGATTACGCCTTGAGGCCCTTCTTCAACTTTTAACTGTCTGAGTGCCTCTAAAAATGGTAATGATTCAATATCTCCTACTGTTCCGCCACATTCTACAATCAAAAAGTCAAGTTTTTCGTCTTCGGCTATTTTTTTAATTCTATTTTTTATCTCATCCGTCACATGTGGAATAATCTGGACGCATGCTCCTAGATACTCTCCTTTTCTTTCTGCCTCAATAACTGAAGAGTAAACTTGAGCAGTTGTAATGTTGTGACTTTTTGGAATGTTTTGATTTAGAAATCTTTCATAATTGCCAATATCCATGTCGCACTCTCCTCCGTCTTCTGTGACAAAGACTTCTCCGTGCGCTACTGGATTCATTGTACCTGCATCATAGTTCAGATATGGATCTATTTTGACACATGATACTTTTTGATCTGCTAATTGCAATAATTTTGCAATTGACGATGTAGTTACACCTTTTCCAAGGCCAGACATCACACCACCTGTAACAAAAATAAACTTTGTCTGCACATTAATGAAACGAACATCAGGTTTTTGTATGTTTTGACGATCATAATGATTGAAATAATAGAGTTTAGTATCTCTTTTGTGAGACTAACTCTTTTTGCTTTACCTCTATTAGTTGTGTTTGTTCTGGGTTCATGTGCTTTTGCTTTTGCAGAAACCACCTATGAAATCACGATCCCATCAGGTGCGTCTGATCCTAATGCTCCGTTCTTTTGGTCTGAAAAATCAACTGGTGTAACTACTGGTGAAATTACAATTTATCCTGGTGATTCTGTTGTGTGGAGCAATGCAGATAGTGCACTTCATACTATAACGTCAGTGTCACGTTCGGGTGAGATTGATGGTATCTTTGACAGTGGTGTCTTTACCGTAGGCAAATCATACACTAGACAATTTAACGAACTTGGTGATTTTTATTATTTCTGTATCCTTCATGAATGGATGAATGGAGTAGTTCACGTGGTACAAAATCCTGGAAGTGTTCAATCCATTTCTCGCATTGCGTCTGGATTCAGTGATGATGGTCTAGGCTTTGAAGTAAAATACCTTTTAGATACTTCTCTTTCAAACACAGTTCACGTTGATCCTGATGGAAGTTCTTTGATATTTGCCATTACAGGTGATACTGAAAATGAGCAAATTACGATGATTTTACCTCCTAAATTAATTGAAAATCCTAACACTGTTTGGGTTGATGGGAAAATGGTGGATATTGAAATAGAAGATACTGCAACAGGTTCTAAACTAACCATTCCAATAAAACCTCATTCAAAGGAAATCAAAGTGATGGGGTCATATGTAATTCCAGAATTTGGGTATTTGACAATGGCTGTGTTGGGCATTGGAATTTTCTCAACTATGTTTTTTACTCGCTCAAAACTTTCAATTCTTAGATAATTACACAATCGTACAAAAATCATTGATATTTTAAACAACTTTTAGAAATTTTGATGGTACGTTTTTTATTTTTCTTAATGTATAAAATATAATGATGACTATCTAGTTTGGTGGTCATAACTGAAATAGAGTTCCCCTCCGTACAGTTAGAGTACTTGGCCACCATATCTATGACGGCTGCGTTATTGTTTGAGAATTGTATGCTTTTTGAGGCTTTTTGTAAATGATGTGATCTTCGATTCTAATTTGTCTTGAGGCGTTTGTTCAATTAATTTCAAGTATGCACTGCCAACAATCACTGCATCTGCTCCTGCATTGATATATTTTTTTACATCCTCAGGTGTTGAAACACCAAATCCTACTCCTATGGGAATTTTCCCCTTGGTTTGTTTTTTCACATCTCTGATTGCTTTTAATGTATAATTTTTAATTCCTGTTTTAATTCCCGTAGTACCAAAAACTGCAACAAGATACAAAAATCCTGTTGAAATTTTTGAAATTTTTTCTATTCTTTTCTTTGTGGTATTTGGAGAAATTAAAAATATTGTATCTGTATTGTTTTTTGCTGCTTCCACATACTCTTTTGATTCTTCAATTGACATGTCTGGAAGTATGAATCCATCAATTCCTACTTTTTTTGCATCTCTGATAAATTTTGAATATCCCTTACGATACAAAATATTTGTATATGTCATTAATACTATTGGAATATCTGTCTCTTTTCTGATTTTTTTAACTAGGGTGAAAAATTTGTTAATTCTTGTTCCTTTCTCTAGTGATATTGTGCTTGCATTCTGAATTACTGGACCATCAGCTAGAGGATCTGAGAATGGAAACCCTAACTCTATAATGTCTACTCCTCCTTTTACAAGACCCCTTACCGTTGAAATTGTGGCCATTTCATTTGGAAATCCCGCCATGATGTATGATATCAGGGCTTTTTGATTTTTCCTCTCTAACTCTGCAAATTTTTCTTTAATCTTTGACATTTTTATTCAAATAATTTTGTACTTCTTCTACATCTTTATCGCCTCTTCCAGAAAGCGTAACTACAATTGATTCTGATTTTTTTCCATTTCTTGCCACTTTGATAGCTTCTGCAATTGCATGGGCAGATTCAAGAGCTGGGATAATTCCTTCTGTTCTTGTAAGCATCAGAAATGCATCAATTACTTCAACGTCTGTTGCTGAATGATATTTTATTCTCTTTGTATCTTTATAGTATGAATGCTCAGGACCAACACCTGGATAATCTAGTCCTGCTGAAATACTATGGGTTTCAGTAATTTGACCTTCTTCATCTTGAAGTAGATATGTCATCATTCCATGTAGTACTCCTTTGGAACCTGCAGACAGTGTTGCTGAATGCAATTTTGATTTTAATCCGTGACCTGCAGCTTCTACTCCTATAATTTCCGCATTGGTGTCCACTAGGGGGTAAAACGTTCCTATTGCATTGGAGCCTCCCCCAACACATGCAATTACACTATCTGGTACTTTATTGTTAATTTTTTTCATTTGTACTTTGATTTCCTGACCAATCACACTTTGAAAATCTCTGACCATCACTGGATAAGGATGTGGCCCAACAGCTGAGCCAAGAAGATAATATGTTGTCTCTACATTTGTAATCCAATCCCGAATTGCTTCATTAATTGCATCCTTGAGTGTCTTTGATCCTGATTTTACTGGGTGAACCTTTGCCCCAAGTAAATCCATTCTAAACACGTTAAGCTTTTGTCTAATGGTATCTTTGTAACCCATGTATACTTCTGCTTTCATTCCCAAAGCAGCACATGCCATTGCTGTTGCAACACCGTGTTGACCTGCACCAGTTTCTGCAATGATTCTTTTTTTATTCATTTTTTTTGCCAGTAATGCTTGACCTAATGTGTTATTGATTTTATGAGCTCCTCCATGCAACAGGTCTTCCCGTTTTAGATATATTCTAGATCCTCCCAGTTTTTCTGATAAATTTTTTGCATAGTATAATGGGGTGGGACGTCCTGCATACACTTTGAGATAATAGTCTAATTCTTTTTTGAAATTTTTGTCGTTTTTAAATTTAAGATAATTATCTTCTAATTCCTCAATTGCAGGAACAAGTGTCTCTGGAATGTATTTCCCACCAAACTCTCCAAATCTACCATTCTTGGGATATCTCAATATGCATTCACCAGTTTTTTTACCTGTTCTTGAATGTTGTCGCTTTTCATTATGCTTGAACCAATCAGAAAAGCATCAGCACCACATTTTTTTAGGTAATTGATGTCATCTGGGGTTTCAATTCCACTTTCTGATATAATTATTTTTGATTTTTCATATCCTTTTAGTACTGTTTCGGTAGTCTTCAGATTAATTTCTAATGTATCTAGATTCCTATTATTGATTCCAATAATATCTGCCTCTGTCTTTAAGGCATTTTCAAATTCTTCTTTTGTATGAACTTCAAGCAGAATTTCAAGTCCCTGTTTGTGTCCATAATTGATAAATTCATCAATATCAGTGAGGAATTTTTGGTCAAACAGGGATTGAATTACTAATATGTAATCTGCACCCATCTTTTTTGCTGCATCAATCTGAACTTTGTCAATCATGATGTCCTTCATTAATAATGGTACATCCACTGCCTGTCTTACCTTCATGAAAAATTCTGGTGAACCACTAAACAGATGTGGTTGAGTTAAAACCGATAATGCTTTTGAACCTCCTTTAATCATCTGATTTGCAATGCTTACTGGATCTGATGTAGTTCTTATTTTTCCAAGTGAAGGTGACGCAAATTTTATTTCTGTTAATAGTGTTGCATGTGGATTTGTTTTAATTATTTGTACAAAGTCTTTGTTTGATTTTTGCAAATCTGCATCCAACTCATACACTCCATCATCAATTGCCATTTGAGAATTGTTTACTAATTTTCTTAGAATATTTTCTGCCATTATATCATCTCTTTTAGTTTTGAAATATCTCCAGTTGTTGCAACAAATTTCTCTAATAACGAAAATGCCTTACCATCTTTAATTGTGTTTAGTGCAATTTCTACTCCCTCTTCAAAATTATTTGCAATGTTTGCAACAATTAATCCACCTGCTGCATTAAGTGCAGTAGTTTCAACCATTGCCTGATTTGCGGTATTATTTAGAACTCCTACAAATGATTTTATCGCATCTTCTCTTGTTTTGATTTGAATATCTTCTAACTTCGATTTATGTAAACCCACTACTTCTGGATCAATTGCGTTCATCAATACTTTATCATTTCTTAAAATACATACCCGATTAACTGCACTAGTAGAGAATTCATCCATTCCGTCATCTGAACGCACTGTCATGATATTTTCTGCTCCTTTTCTTTTTAGAATTCTAGGTAATCTGTCAAGATATTCTGTGGAGAAAACTCCTACAAGTTGATTTTTTACTCCTGCAGGATTTGATAGTGGTCCAAGTAAATTAAACGCAGTTCTTCTTCGTAACTGTTTTCTTGCATTTGATACATGTTTCATTGCAGGATGAAATTTTTGAGCAAACATAAAGCAGATATTATGTTTTAGTAAAATTTCTGAAATCTGTGCAGGCTCTAGGTCCAAATCATATCCGAAATACTCAAAAATGTCTGCGCTCCCTGAAACTCCAGAACTTGAACGATTCCCATGTTTTGCAACAATTCCACCTGCTGCTGCAACTACAAATGATGCAGTAGTTGATACGTTAAATGTCTGAAGTTTATCTCCCCCGGTACCACACATATCAATTATGGTTCCTTCATTTTTTGTATCGACTTTAAGTGAAAACTCTTGCATTTTATCTAGCATTCCTAACAGTTCATCATCTGTTTCTCCTTTTTCTGCAAGCTTTGATAGAAACTCTGTGTTTTGTTCATCATCTGTGTTTCCTGAAAGCATATCTGTCATAATTGAATTCATCTCATCATAACTCAGATCTGTCTTTTGTTGTAGTTTTTCAATAATCTCTGAAATCATCTCATATCTCCGGATTTTGAATTTACTTCTTCAATAATTATATCTAATAACTCTGATATGTCTTTAGAAATCTTTTCAAATTTTTTTTCTGAAAAACTTTCATAAAACATCTCTTTCATTGAAGCGCGTTTTTCTCTATCTGAAAGTAATTCCATCATGGCAATCCTTCACTCATGCTCTTTTTTGAGCGTGATTTTCTATCCTTTACTTGATTTATGAAATTCTCTAGAATCTGTTTGCCATCTTCAGTCATTATGGATTCTGGATGGAATTGGACTCCCTGAATCAGATATTCTTTATGTGTAATTGCCATTACTTCACCGTCATCATTAGCTGTAGCAGTCACTTGTAAAATATCTGGAATTATTGTTTTATCTCCTACTAGACTGTGATATCTAGTTGCTCTAAATGGATTCTTTACATTTTGGAATAATTTGGAACTTGTATGTTTTACAAGACTTGTTTTGCCATGTCTTACACATCCCGCATTAATCACTTTACCTCCAAATGCATGAATAATTCCTTGGTGTCCTAAACAAACTCCGAGAATGGGGGTCGTTGGCCCAATATCTTTGATCACCTCTAAGCAAATTCCAAAATATTTTTTGTTCTCTGGGGTTCCAGGACCTGGTGAAATAATTATTCCATCATAATTATTTTGTTTTATTTGCTCTAGTGTAATTTTGTCATTTCTTATGACCTCGCAATCTACTCCTAATTCTCCTAGATACTGTGCAATATTGAATACAAATGAATCATAGTTGTCAATGATAAGAAATTTCATTTTGATGCCTCTTTTAATGCCTGCAGCATTGCACCTGCTTTGTGTTCTGTTTCTTTGAATTCATTTTCTGCTATTGAATCTGAAACAATTCCTGCTCCTGATTGAATAAACCCTTTATTCCCTTCAATGAATATACTTCTAATTGCAATTGCAAAATCACAACAACCATTGAATGAAAAATATCCCACCGCTCCTGCATATGGGCCTCTTGCTTCTGTCTCTAGTTCGTCAATAATTTCCATTGCACGCACCTTTGGAGCACCTGATACTGTCCCTGCAGGAAATACTGCTTGAAACGCATTAAACATGTCGTTTTCAGGCGCTAAATTGCCTACAACATGACTAACTATATGCTGAACATGACTGAATTGTTTTATCTGCATTAATGATTCTGTATGAACTGTTCCATATTTGCAAACTCTGCCGATATCATTTCTACCTAAATCAACAAGCATTGTGTGTTCTGCCAGTTCTTTTTCATCATGGATTAATTCATCAGCAAGCTGTTCGTTTTTCTCTTTATCATCTGTAATTTTTCTAGTTCCTGCAATTGGAAATGTTTCTACTTTATCTTTTGTAATTCTGACTAACATCTCAGGAGATGCACCAATGATTGTTTTTGTATCTTGTTTTAGATGATACATGTATGGTGATGGATTTAGGTTTCGCAATGTCTTGTATAGTCTTAGATTGTCTCCTTCATTTTTAAATGCAAACTTTCTAGATAAGACGACCTGAAATATGTCTCCGTCATGAATGTATTTTTTTGCTTTGTTTACAATTTCTGAAAACTTTTCTTTATCCATATTCGGCTCTACTTCAGTTGAATTGAATTCTCCAAATGTATCCTCACTCAGAATTAATTTATCAAATCTATTCTCATCCTGATAAAAGTAGAATAGTTTCTGGTGTAAATTATCATAAAGTATCCCATCATCATAAATTCCAAATTCCATTAGTGACTGTTTTGAATTGTGAGAATCTGCAATATTTTCTACCAATCTTATTGCATCATAATTTACAACTCCTACAGCCCCTCCTAAATACCGGTAACTCTGATCATCTGACTTTCCCAATAGTTTCTTTAGTTCTGAAAATGGTTCGGTAGTCTGAATAGTTTGTGTTTTCTCGTCAGTTATTATTTCTACTTTGTCTGAATACCCCTTGAAAATTATTTTTGGGTCAAATCCCATTACTGATGTCTCAGTTAAAACTTCAGGACCCAAAAGCGATTCAAAAAGAAATGAATGAGAATAGTTTCTTGAAATTTTATTGTAAATTTGAAATTGGTTTTCAGATAAATTTAGTGGTATTACTTTTACTTGAGCATTTCCAAAGGTGTCCACCCATAAACAAAATTTTAGTTCTTTATTATTTAAATTAATTAATGAGTTTTGAGGCGTGTTTTTTGATTAATAAATTTGATTCCTGGCATATCATGATTACCGTATAGTACGGTACCTTTATATAATATTTGATCGTATCTAAGTTGCCATGCAGGGGGTAAACCAAACTGTTTTGCACAATATGCAAAATTTACAAAAATCACTAACAGTACAATCTTCAGTTTATAAAATTGAATGTTATGTTTGTGGAAAGGGATTAGAAGATGGCCATTGCATCTCCGCTAAAACATTATCTAGTGGAACAGTTCTTTTTTGCGATGTTCATTATTCATTACAATAGTGTATACATATTTCATTATTTTCTAAAGTTACATTAGTAATTTTTTAAAATATTTTCACAGTATTGTTATGAAATAATCCTTTATCTTTTTTAAAACTTTGAATTATGAATAATTTGTGTTTTTTTAAATATGACTTTTGATTATCTTTATTTACTTTATGACTGATTTACAGTATGCAAGCATACATTCTGATAAATTGCAATACTGGTAGTGAAACCACACTAATTTCTGAATTAAAGGAATTACCTGAAATAATTGAAATTAATGGTGTATGGGGAAAATATGATGTTTTTATTAAAATTTCAACGCCTGATCCTAATGGAGTTGAACAGATTATCAAAAGATTACGAAACCACCCCGATGTTGTAGACACCTATACCATGCACGTATTATATGGTCAAGGCGGAACAATCGATAATGAATGAAAATTCAGCTCAAGAAATCATTGATTTTATCAATTCCATGTATCATGAACAAATACCTGGCCCTGTAAAATTTATAGTGAAAAGAAAAGTAAAAAAATTGAAAAATTCAACCTTGATGATTTTCCTGAATCCTTTAGAACTTGCACTGTTGAAGAATTAGTTCTTATTCTAAAAGACACTCATGAAAAAAAGCTTTTCGTTTCTAAAAATAGATTTTTTATGTAGATAAAATAAATTATTTCTACATAGAAAATTTTAACATCCTTAGTATTCTAGCCCATAACTACTTTTAAGGGATTTTTCAATTTATTTTTGAAATTAACCTGGAGAATTGTTTGAGAATTGACTTTTGAATCTATTTTGTATATTGGAATTTTACTCCTATCTGCTAAACTATTTGGAGAAATCATGCATCGAATAAATCAACCTACAATTTTAGGAAATGTTCTTGCAGGAATAATAGTTGGGCCTGCACTTTTTGCGCTTGTTCAGCCAATTGAAGAAATTGAACTTTTTGTATCTATTGGGGTGTTTTTTCTATTCTTCCTAATTGGTCTTGAAGAAATAGACCTAGCAGGATTGTTCCGCGTTATGAGGGGTAGGATCTTTGCTGGCTCTGCTGTTGCATTTTTAATTCCTTTCGTAGTCGCTGGCTTTTTTGGAATGGCCTTAGATATGGATTTCATAAAATCCTTTGCTATTGCCAGTGTCATTGCGGCTTCTAGTTTGGGTGTTACTGCCAAAGTTCTAAGTGATCTTGGAAAGTTAAAATCCACTATTGGTCTTGAAATTTTTACTGTAGCCGCGATTGTAGAATTTATCGCAATTATTGTCACAAGTATAATGATTCAAATCAATACAAGTGAAACGCCTGTGTTTTCAGAATTTATATGGTTATTTGTGAAAATGATTGTTTTCTTTGCTGTAGCAGGACTGGTTTCAGTGTTTGTTTTACCACGATTTTTCCGATTTATAAAAAAACATCTTCAAGTTACCCACATTTATTTTGGAATCGTAATTGGCGTGATATTGCTTGTTGCATACTTTGCAGAGATTAGTGGTGTTCATGGTGCAATAGGCGCACTTCTTTTAGGAATTGCAGTTTCGAGAATGAGTAAAGAAGAGTACAATGAGATTTCAAAAAATGTTAATGCTGTGGGATATGGGATCTTCATTCCTATTTTCTTTGCAGGAATTGGACTCCACTTTAGCACCGCGTTTCTTGATTTAGAATTGTGGGTAATAGTTGGTTTTCTTGTTATAATGATTGGTGTAAAATTTCTCAGTTCTTACATTGCAGTACGTATTGCTCAAATGAGACCTGCAACAACTGTTGCATATGGTGTCATGTCTAAAGGTGCAGTAGATTTGGCATTGATGTTGTCTTTACTACAAGTAAATATTTTGAATAATAGTTTGTTTTCACTTTTGGTCCTTGGAACTCTCATGACAATGATAATTTCTAGCGTTGAACTTCAGCGTAAATTAAAGAAGATAATTCACTTCAAAATAGGAACTATAGAAATGGGGCTAGTTCCTGGTTATTTTAGACGAGTAGTATCAGACATGACTGCAATGTCTGTAATTAATACTGCCTTCCTTAAGACGACAAAGAATATTACAATTAAAGACTTTCTTGAAAATAATGAACTAGGCAAAAGACCGTTTCTAGTTTTTGACGAACAAGATGTTTTGGTTGGAATTATCTCAAAACGTGAAGTTGATAAATCTCATAAAAAAACCCGTGATATCACTACCATTGGAGATATTATGTATGAAAAACTTCTGACTGTTTTACCCAGTGAATATCTTTATTCAGTAATTCAAAAAATGAATTCTTATCCATTTGATATGATACCTGTAATTGATCCTGAAAATAGAAAAAAAGTGATTGGGATAATATCAAATCATGACATAATGAATTTGCTAGTAGAGACAGAAAAATCCTGATTTAAAATAACTCTGACAACTAATCCTAGGAACAACGCAAAAATACTTGAGTTCCGAGTTTTTTCTTTACTAAATGAGAAATTTGAAGAATGGAATACTTGATTACCGATTGTTAATCATTCAAGTATGATGTAATAAAAAAGGTCCATGTTCTCGAACTTGAAAATCTTATTTTGGTTTTTAGTAGTTAATATTTTAATGATTTTTGTTGAAACTTCTAATTTCACTTCTCATAATTTCAGTATTGGTAATTGGAATAAGTGGAATTGGAATTTATTTAATAGAGTCTCCTCATGAAGATGCACAAATTACAAATCTGATCGATGCGTTTTGGTGGGCTTCTGCAACTGTCACAACAGTAGGATATGGAGATGTTGTTCCAGTAACCGAGATTGGACGATTATTGGGAATTGCTTTGATGTTTGTAGGAATATCTATTATTGGTACTTTTATCTCCGCATTAGGTGCACAACTTATTGGTTCTAGATTAAAAAAACACGAATCGTTAGAATCTTCTACAAAATCACTGATTATTAAAAAAATTAATGATATTGAAAATTTGGAGAAAAACGAAGTAGAATTACTGATCTCTATGGTAAAAGATTTACATGATGAAGCAAAAATCCATCGTAAAAAAAATTAGTTGCCTTTTCTCAATTTGGTGTTAAAATTTGTACTATAATTATACATTGAGAAATTCTATATGTATGAAAACTATCTCAAAATTATGAATGCTAACAAAATCAAAACAATTGCCATTCCTTTTGATGGCTCCATTCATTCAAAACATGCATTTGATATGGCATTAAATCTTGCACTGAAATATCACTCAAAACTGATTCTAGTTACATGTATTGAAAAGATTAATGGAAGCTGGTATGGAAAAGAATTTACTCCTAAATATAATCAAGATGTAAAAAAATACAAAGAAAAAATTCTCCGTGAAACTACAAAATTAGAACAAATTTCAAAAAAGAAAAACATCAAAACAATTACAAAAATATTTGTTAGTGACTCAATAGTGGAGAAAATACTGTCCTTCTCAAAATCTAACAATGTTGATATGATTGTGATGGGATCTCATGGGAGAACAGGCATTGACAAATTAATTTTGGGTAGTGTTGCAAACGGCGTCGTTCAATGGTCTAAAATTCCTGTGTTAGTAGTACGATAATCCATAAAATAAAATTCCGTTTTGAAATTCATACATGTTAATTTAAGAATGATGATGTCTAGATGCATTTAACTTTTAAAAAAATAGTGATTGTTTAATGGGCTTTGTTGAAAGAAATTGTAGGTATGTCGTTGGTGAGGCAAAAAACAATTATGTCTTGGAATGGACTGATTTTATATCAAATTATTTAAATCCTTTAAAACAAGTAGTCTTGTGATGAATGCAAATGCTGAAAAACCCCAAAATGATAATTTTGCAATATTTGATAAAGTTAACCAAAGATATTTTTCCGAAATAGAACATTCGGTGCCTCATTTTCAACAAACACTATTTGATTTACAAAATGAGTGTTACAAATCATGGAAAAACACTATTAATGCAAATGCTGAACTGCAAAAAGAACTCCTAGGTAAATCCGGACTTAATTTTGCTTTACCCAAAGTTACTGAGACAATAATTGACAATGTGGGGGAAGAGATTGTAAAATATAGACTGGCTTGTATCAAAATTACTATTGCCACAATAGAATCTGGAACAAAAAATATCAAAACATGGAATGACAATGCAAATACATTTGTTGATTTGAATCGAAAAATTATGCATAACTGGTTGTCTCTATTCATTCCAAAATCAGATATTGAAAAATGAAAAAATCATCCATTGGTGTAATAGCCCTTGTGGTTTCAGTTGTAGTTTTTTACAGTCTCATGAGTTTATTGTGGCAGCTCTAAACTAAAAATACCCTCGTAAACCTTGATGTATTTATTTTTCTTCAGATTCATCAGCTTTGTCTCTGACCTTTTTGAGAATGCAAAATTTACTTAATTTCTTGATAAATCCCATTTGACATAATTAAGAATTAGAGTCTTATGTGTGTTAAAATTAACAAAGTCACTAGTTTTCATCTATTTCTTTATTGTATTTATCTACTTTGCGATTGTATTCTTCTATCTCCTTGTTTTCGTCATCTATGTCTCCTTCAAACAGCTCTGGATGTTCTTTTTGGGCACGTTTCAAAAGTTTCTTAAATGTATCTGGATCATCTCTTTGAAGATCTAATAGTATTTTTCCAATTGAGTCATCTAGATTACTCATACTGTGATTTCACAAATCAGGTATTTTTACTGTTCTAAATTTAGAATAAAAAATTTTGTCCTATTTTTCACCATTTATGGAATAGTCGTAGAGCATTCTTGCTTCTTTCCATTGATACCAAACAAAATTCCAAACTAAGTCATCTATGGATTGTCGTTCTTCTTCTGTGGTTTGTCTGTCTCTTAGATTGCAAATTATTTTACTTCTAATTGTTCCTAATCTGTCCTAACATCACGCATTCTCTGTTGTTATTTGGAAGTTCTTTACCTCTAAAATTGTTGGATTTTGAGTTAAAAATATCAAAATGTTCTTTATGCCACCTAAATTTTGATTTCTCAAAAATTTCAATAATTAATGCTATTGTGTCAAAATCTAATTTTTTCTTATCTAGTTTTTCTTTTATAATTTGTTCTGATTTTTCTTTTCTTTGTTTGGTGAGTTTTTTCTCTAAATTTTAGTTCTTTAGGTTGGGTTTCATCCATAAATTCGGCCTCATGTGTTAAGGGGGATTGTCTCTTAATAACTCTAAAAAACTAAAAAAATTATTAATGAAATTACCTGTTTTTGAAGCATGCCATTAGATAAAATGCCTGATGCTGAACAATACATCCCATCCCACAAATCGACTGTTTTGCATATTAAAGGAAATCCTGTGGCATGTATTTTTGATAATGATCCAAAAAACAAATCACGTTTCCAACTTATTTCTAAAAATGACACTCTTAAAGCAAGTCTGATTGGTTTTTTGAACAAACATGACGATTATGGTCTTTTAATGGGATTCAAATTAAAGTTTCAAATAAACTCTGATTTTTTTGAATATACTGTATATCCCAATGAAGAATTTGTTGAAACTGTGATCTTCGATGAATCTATTTTCATTATAAACAATAAATTGGAAAATCTTTTTTCTTTAAAAAAAATTATAACCGATCAATTCATAAAAACTAAAACAGAGTTTGACAAATTTCAAAAACAAATTTTAAAAAAACCTAAAAATATTTAGTTTCCAAATGTTCAATAAATGCTAAATTCTAAATTTTTTCATGTCTAATTTTTCACAAATGTTAAAGATCCGAGAACCTGAACTGTTAGATCGTGAAGATGGACATTGGTATAAAACAAAATTTGATAAAATCTATCCTTCGATTAGTACTATTCTCTCAGCAACATCTTCTGATGAAAAACAAAATAGTTTAAAATCTTGGAGAGAAAATGAACCTGCACATCAATACATTACGGTACAGGCCCAGGAAATTGGAACACAATCGCATAAGATTATCGAGAATTACTTGAGTAATAGTTTATCTTTAAATGAATTTGATTTACTTCCCATAGCTCATTTTAATAATTTAAAACCCTATTTAGAAAATATTTCTGATGTTACCTCTATTGAACAAAGAATGTATTCTGATAATCTAAAGGTTGCAGGTACCAGTGATTTGATTGCAGAGTATAATGGAGAATTATCCATAATTGATTACAAGACAAAAAGAAAACCCCAGGTGGATGAATACATGTATGAGTATTATTTACAAACTACGTGTTATGCTCAAATGTTTCAAGAAGTAACTGGAAAAAAGATCAATCAAATAGTGATTTTAGTCAGTAGTGAAAAAAACACTCGTCAGGAATTCATAAAGTCATGTAATGACTATTTTGAGCCTCTTCATGAGCGAATAGAAAAATACTACCTGAATGATCTTAACTGACCTTATTTGCAAAGATCATAAAACAAACGCTTCTATAGTGTCAAAAAGACTAGAAAGAGAACATGAAATATCTATGTAGAACCTGTAAGAAAAAATGCGATGATATTCCAAAACATATGATGACTGTTCACAATTTCTCAAAAACAATCGTAGAATCTCAGCTCAAAGCAAATCCTAATTGCTATAAAAATTCCTTTGAAGTCTTAGAATAACGCTCATTATTTTAATCCCATTTAGAGCCAAATTGATCCAAGTTCAGCTGTCTGTTTTTTTATTTTTCTGAAAGTGACTATAATCTATAATGAAAAAATCATTATTTCTAGTGGTGTAATCGCTATTTTTTGAATTCGTCAACTACGTATGTTTTACAAATGATCTATTTCCTTGAATTTTTATCTATATTTGCACCAGTGTTATTTTTCTAATTTGTAGCCTCTCAGAGTTATTCGTTCCAAATTGATTGAGTCTTTAACCATTCAATCAAATCTTTATACAATCTGCTTTTTTGCATGTTTAAAACTCCAATTTCTAAATTAGTTGATGATTTTACGGTTTTTGTATAATTTTCATACACTGCAAAAATTATCTTATCTAAAAACATCTCATTTTGCATTTCTTTTTTAGCCAATTCTTCAGACTCGGTCATGGCAAAACTTGCAAATAAAACTCCATCAACCCAATATGCGTTTGCTGCCTCCAGCGAGGACATCATTCCAATAAGGTCATCTAGGTTTAACTTGATCATGTCTCGAACATAAATTCGATCATATGGTTTGTGTACAAATTCTGTCATGAAATTTATTTTTTATAGAGTCTTAATGAGTATTTGGAAATTTTATAACTGGTTTTTCTATTATTTTATCATGAGCGAAAAATCTGACAAATTATCTGAGATTGATCTATTTGTTACAGAATTTCCAAAACAAAATTTTGGAATTGTGGACTATCTACAAGGTAGGGTTCATTTTGCATTATTAGATCAAATGAAACTCATGAGTACCTCTGGCATGACTAAGATGCAAATCAAAGAAACAATCATTTCAACTGTCACTGAAATTATTGAGAATTTTGAACCTAAAAATGAATCAAAAAGTTCTTGAATCCATCTTTCCTGATTCTGCCATTAAAATTTTGTGACACTGGCAGTAGCAATTTGTGTGGGGCATATCATGATCATTTCTATATTTGCATTCTTTAGTATGCTCTATAATTGACATTTTTTGAATCATTCATACTAAGCTTTTGTGGGATCACGACTTAGTATGTTTAGGACATGTTCTACAATTTGTTTTTGCCCTCCTTCATGAACATCCGTTCTAACTGAATCCGAACCCATGCTGACAAAAATCAAATTTTCATCTCCTAATGGAAAAGTCATTCGAGTGATTTTTTCAAATGCAGCAACAGCATACAATCCATTTCCTATTTTTGGACTCAATGCTTTTCTTCCTTTCCATGCATCTGCCGCTCTTCTCAAGGATGCTTCAGTCTCCTCTTGAGATAGAAAATTTGTGATTCCTTCTCGGTGACTTGTGGCAAGGATGTTTCCTTCTTTATCTGTAATTATACTATGTCTGATATTGGGATCTGAATCCATTATTCTCTTTAGGAGATTTTCAAAATTCATGTCATTATTAATGTTAAATATTACTTAAGTCATTCTAATAATCCTGCCCTTGATTTTTGTATTCAAAATAGTCTAAAAATGCTTCATTGAGGTTTTTGAGTAATGCTTCATCTTTGAATCCTGAGTTTTTTAATTCATCCCATTTTTTCTCTATCTCTTTTTTTAAAACATACAGTGTCCTTTTATCATCACAATGCATATTGAACTTATCATACTCTCAAATTTATGATTGTCTTCCAGTATTGTTTCTACTGGAATTGTAATTTTTTAGCATGCTATAGTCTACAGTATTATGGTTAATCCAGATATATGATTTAACGGCATTAATAATATGTACAAGTCATTGCAATTCTTTATATCTAAATTATGTTATTTTTAACACACAACCCTTCTGGTGAAAAATTTAAACCTGTTTGATTTTGAATCTCAGTATGTTTTTAATCTTGATTTTGTAAACTAGCAGTTTTTTCGTAAAAATATTCTTGTTTTTTTAACTCTTTTTCAGAAATTATTCTACATTTTCTCATAGGGACTAATCTTGAAATTTGCTCATATGTATTCATATCTCTAACATCTGCAGCATAAGCAATTTGCAATAAAGGTGATTTTTCTTCAATCATTGGTTTTGCCTGCTCATATCCTCCACTTTGCCTCATTCCAGTTCTAAA
Source organism: Candidatus Nitrosopumilus sp. (assembly GCA_029864805.1). Next base: position 17,570 of record JAOTSS010000011.1, read on the forward strand.
CAGTCCTACATGTGTACTGCTTTTTGAAATTTGAGGATCTTCATAACAACAGATGGCAAACTCATCCCCCTCTTTCTCAATTATTGTTAATCTGGTAAATTTGTCACTCCAATCTTCTACTTCCTTGGCAATTAGCATGGCCTCTTTCTTATCCTCAAATACTGTTGAAACAACTAGTCTATCTTTTTCATATGCCCATGAAATTCCATAGAAATTTCTGTGCCAATCAATATCAAAAGACATACATTTCCATCTAAAAATTATCAAATTAATGCTTTCTAAACGACTTTTGTGGAATATAGTTAAGATTAAAGAAGAAATTAGATATTTTCAAATTTTTGCAGTTTATATATTTAGATTGAATTTTTTTTAAACTAAAAAAGCAGTATAGGGATATGAGCGAAATGCCTCACGATCGACTGTCTCGTGATATTATGGCGTATGTCTAGTCATCCAGGAACCACCATTAACAATGTTAAACGAAAGTTAGGTCATGGTAGCAGTTTACCTGTAGAAGAAAGAATTCAATATCTTCAAAAAATTAAATTTCTATTTCTAAAAGGAAAGAGCCTTTATGTTGCATTGGCTGGAGACCTCTTTTTAGAATTATGCAGAGTAATGAAAAATGATACTGCGACAATTAAAAATCATAGAAAACCTTGGGATCTTGCTAAAATTACGTTTAACCAAAATCAAGAGAATATGATAAAAGATCTTGAGCAAAACAATATTGGGTTTTTAAAAAATGAGGAAGAAGCATTTGAACTTGCTAAAAAAGCAGTTGGAGTTTTAAACAGCTCACTTTGCAAAGATGTACTCATTATAATTTATGAGAAAAGAAATCTCACAACTGATAAAGACTTATCTGAATTATGTAATAATCCTGGAACCGATAATACTAAGCGTAAATTAATCAGAAAAAAACTAATTGATGTATTAGAAACCAAGAATCCAAAAACTTATCGACTTACTGAATATGGAATAAAGTTGATAGAAATCCTGACTTTATCTAGCATTAAAAAAAGATATAATAAATTGCAGGATGATGCCAAAAAAAGATCTCTTAACAGGGGTTTGTGATTATTGGAATATAACGAATCAATTGTTGTTCATACTTCTATTGAAGAGGCATATCTCAGATTTTGGAATAGAGAATTCATAGCAAAATATTTTTCTGCTCAATTAGTGAATTCAGATCATCCTTTTTCTAAAGATTCTAATTTACCATATATTTTTAAAGTTAAAAAATAACAAAAAAATTTGGTCAAAGGAATAATAGAGACCAAAAATCAATCAAACCCTCTTAAGATTAATTTTGAATGTATGTTTGGATCTCAATGTGATAGCACAAATGGTAAAGGACCTCAAACTAAGATTACTTTTAAAACATATTTTGATTCAAGACAAAAATCTGCTATTGTTATAGCCTCTGGTTCAACAGTAATTGGATTAGTAAATACAAGTTTTGTCCAGGTTGAAAAACATTTTGCACTCAAATCTATGATTGTTTCTTCAGTACAGAATTCAACTCTCATATTTAGTAAAATTCTGCCCGTATCCACTGTAACTAATTCTACTGCATCTACTCTTTTTACAAAATCTATAATGTTGCCTATTATAGCTGCAATGTTAGTTACAAGCGGAGCATACATTGCAGAACCTGAACTCTGGAATGAATGAAGAAATTGATAAAATTTCTAAAGAATCAGACATCATTTCTACTGGTGATGTTCATGACACTAGTACTACACAAAATAATTATTCGGGTAACGGTAATGAGGGATCCTCTTCATCATCAGGTACATCGACTTCTGCGAGTTCCTCTGGAGCAGTCACTACTCCTCAAAGTGTTTCCCAATTCCCTGATATCTCCCCAGAATCAGCATTCATTCATACAGAGTCCTCCACTGACACTTCATCTGCAACATTGTCTGGTGTCACAAGTAATGAATCAACATCTGTGTTTGCCCAGGACATTGAATCTACGGGAATAGCATCTGATACTGCTGATAATATATATGTCGGCGATGTTAAAAGCCTCACCATCAAAGTCTTTGATTCCACAGGTACCATCATAAACGAGTTTGGACGCTTTGAAGGTGGGCCGTATGGGACTCCTGGTGATATCACACTTGACAGCAAGAACAATGTGATTGCAGTGGACAGGAACGCTCACAAGGTACTGGTTTTTGACTCGGATGGAAACCACATAAACACGATAGGTAAAAATACGGTCACTCCAGCATTGCTCGAGTCCAAATCATTTGGGCCAGATCTGTCATTTCTGTTTATACAATATGCACATGCCTCAGAAATACTTGGTTGTTTTCTTGAACTAAACCTTGGATGCATAGACCCTGACGGTACAGGTCCCCTAAAATCAGGTGAGGGTCAGTTCTATTATCCATTTAGCGTTACAGTTGACAGAGAAGATAACATCTATGTTACAGACACTGCAAACCACAGGGTCCAAAAGTTTGATGCTGACGGAAATTTCCTGTTGCAGTTTGGTGAAAGAGGATCAGGTGATGGTCAGTTCAATGAACCTGTAGACATTACACTTGACAAAACTGGCAACATCTACGTTGTAGACAAGAATAATCACAGGGTCCAAAAGTTTGATGCTGACGGCAACTTTCTTGTAAAATCCGGTGAATTGGGTTCTGACGTGGGCCAGCTCCAAAATCCATTCGGCATTACGGTTGACAGCAACAACAATGTCTATGTGACTGACACATTTAACAAAAGAATCCAAATACTCTCGTTTGAGAATGCTTTGAATTCTGCAACTATTACGTTCTCAGAAAGATTCAATGAAATAATATGTAATACTAATTCCATGATTAAGGATCCTGTACATGTTCCACCAGAAGTTACAATGGCATTACTTCCCTCTGAATTATTACCAAGAGCAAATGAACTAGCGGAATCTGAACAATTCAACGAATCATTATTTCTGTATTACATTGCATCACAAATAGAACACGATAACATCCATGCATGGAACGGCATTGGATATTCGCAGACCTTCTTGTGTGATAATGATTCCCCAGTTGTTGCATACCAGAACACATTACATCTAAACCAAAACAACGTAAACGCACTAAATGGATTGGGGTTCTTTTACACAAATCAGGCACAACAACAATCCAAAGATCACGTATCTGGTGATATTATGCAATTCATTGCTAGTCTTGCAGTTGAAAACTATGAGAAAGCACTGGAGCAGGATGAACACAACGTAAACGCTCTAAACGGCCTTGGAACTATTCACATCATACTGGAGCAGTATGATACTGCAATAGATTTGTTCCGCAAATCACTTGATATAGATTCAGATAGAATTGTGACACTAAACGGCATGGCATTGGCTCAACTAAAATCCAAGAATATGGTACTAGCAGAATCATATTATGATGATGCATTAAACATTGACAGGAACAACTTTGATGCGTTATCAGGATTACTCTTGATATACCTGCAGCAAGATGACACGGACAAAGTAAACGAGATGATAGACAGACTGGGACAATTCAAAGAGCAGGTAGTCAAGTCACTAATAGAACAGGGTGAGTGGTTTGCAGAACGTGGCAGTACAGATGAGGCAAAACGGTTCTTTGAGAAGGCACTTGAACTAGATTCTGGAAATGAGGTTGTATTGGAATTGTTGAGTAATATTTCATAATAACATACAAGAGTATCATAAAATCAAATTATTTCTAGATCTAAATTCACCCAGGTGATCTTACATTTTCCATATTCGTACTTGTTTTGTCTTTAAGTGAAACTGGAACTGGGCAATCATTTTCACAATAATGACATATGACTCGGAACGAAAACATGCATATCATATTGGGTTTAAATTAAAAAGATTAGAATTAAATGAAAATCCATGATTCTTGGTTTTATGATCTGTGAGGATTACGTGGCATCTGTTGCAGAGTTGCTCTTGTATCTCGATTGGAATCTTTTTCCACTGCTTTGCAGTGAAATATTTCTTGTAGTTTTGTTTTGTTGAGTCATTACATCATCATGTTAGCCCAATTAGATATATTCACATTATTGAAAAAAAGTAAATTCAAATGAATTGTTATTTGATACATGCATGGTACTTGTTTGCATCTGCAGTCAACGTGATGGAATTTCCTGGTCCGGTAGACAGCCTATTATCCACATAAGAAGCAGTGATTACCTTGAAATTGCAGTTTGTTTCTTCAAATACCTGTGTCAGGTCAGATGTTCCTATAAAAATTCCCGTGTTGGCCCCGGTTTCCCTAAGGGTGACAGATATGCCTCTAGGATTATCTGGAGATGTTACCCTGACTGAAACGGAATCTGTTGTATTTGGATTGTTTACGTCATTATCTGCCACTTGAATAAATCCTAGGTTTTCAGCAAAACGATATTCAGTAGGATTCCAGGAGATTTTGGCTACAGTCCATGGATAAATTGTATCTACAGCAAAGGTATGTGTGGGACTCCAGGGGCCAATACTTCCAATATTATCAATCGCTCTGACTCGCCATTCATGTTTACCTTCAGTATTAATTGAAATTGAATTGTTATTATCATAAAATTTTTGAGAGTAGACCTGGTTATCAAGCTCAATTTCATAGTGTGCTATACCATCATCATCAAAGACTTGTTCCCACTCAAAGTCTACGATGACACTTGTATCAGGATATACAATTCTATGAGTTGAGCCTGTAGGTGTGTATATGTCACGAATAATTGGAGATGGGGTGGTATTGACAACAATATCAATTGAAAAAATGTCTGTTAGCCTATCATCATCCATAACTTCAAGTGTTACTTGATAAGTGCCATGCATCCTGTATGTGTGATAAGGATTTACCTCGTTGCTGGTAGTTCTGTCACCAAAGTCCCAGATGTAACTTGTGATTCTCCCATCAGAGTCAGAAGACTGTCCACCGTTGAGCTGAAGTGTTTGTCCAACCTTGATGCTGTTTGTGTTTGTTTGTATGTGTGCAGTGGGGGGTTCGAATATCTTCACAGAGAAAAATGATCTTTGACTAAAGTCTCCAGAATTCCCTGCATTGTCAATTGCCTTGATACGCCAACTATATTCTCCATTTTCCAACTCGACACTATAAGATGTTGAGGTAACTTGTTTACTTGATATCATTTGGTTATTTGTCTCATCATATAATTCAAAATGATAATGTTTTATTCCGCTTTTGTCATTCAAAGCGTTCCATGAAAAATTGACAATGTTCTCATGGATTACATCCAAGTTACTGGGAGCTGAAAGAAATGGAGTATCAACATCTAGATCAAGTATTGCATATGCTGCTATTCCTCCAGAGCCAGCAGCAATTCCTACAAGTATCATGGAGATGATTTTCTTTGTAATGATTGGATTTGAAGAACTTACAATGTTTGTGGATGTACCAGAATTGATGTCTGCTGATGAGGATGATGAAGGTGAAGAAGAAGTGGATGATGCCTGTTGTGCTTTCTCTACTGCAATTTCTTTTACAATGTCCTCAATAGATATACGGAATCGTTCTAAGATGGGCTCAAACTCTCCCCTCAGGGTAGAACAAAAGTCATCTGCAATCCCTGTTACTTCATCAATACTATCAAAAGCATCTTGAATAATTGTCTGACTGGATCTTGGAACAAGTCCAGGTATTTTGGCTAGTTCCTGATATTGTTCATTAATTGGAGTGTATATTTCATCAAAGGATTCTTTGATTTCATCATATTTGTCACATGCTTTTAGAAGGTTCTTGTAGAATGCACGAACCTTGTTCTCAGTCTCTTTTTCTCGTTGCTGTTCAGCATCAGAATCCTCCAATATGTAATGATCAGATGAGATCTTTTTAAAAATTTAATAAATTTGAAAATTGTAATTATAAAAAGTTCAAACGCCTATGGATAACAACAATAATCAGAACAAATCAACGGTTATACAGAAAAATAGGTACAAATCCAGAACAAATAGATGAATTCTCAGAAATAACCCTTGAAAAAATACCAGAAAAAAGGCGATATAGAGGCCAGAGGGGACCTGACAAGAAACCAAGAACCTACAAAGCAAACAGCATGAACAATTTGGCACAGTTTAACCAAAGACCTGATGAGTTTGCACAATATCTCAAAGAAGTAAAAGGGGTTGACATTACTGGAAACTCTGGCATTGCAAAGACATTCTTGATTTTTAGCGGAGTAATAATTGCAATCTTTGGAGGATTGTGGTTGCACAACCGTTACAAAAATGGAAGAAATGATGGCATCGAAAACAAATACTGATGTTAGAAGAACAGTTTGAATGCACTGCTTTTCTAATATTTTTTATCAATTCGGCGAGATAAATTATCAATTCGGTAGAATGTTCCGAAACTTTCCGAAAGTCTGATCGATGATATCTATCAATTCGGTATCAATTCGGAGATTTTATCGAAACTGTCAAAAAATCATTTGATTAGAAATCTACATTAGAAATTTATCGGATTAGACATCTAATTTTCCTGATTGCGTTCAATATTATCTAAAATGAACAAAAAATACAAAGACGCAAGTTTTTCAAAATAGATTTCTGCTGTACTGCATTTTATTATGTTCCATTATGACTATAGTAGACGCAGTTTATTGAAATAACTAACTAACATTAGGACAATTTAGGTAATGGAACTAAGAGGATTCAGTACTGGGGGCGGGTTTTGTTAAATTAGTTTGATACCCTCATATTGATGTTCTGTATCTAATTGTATTGATCCTATTGTAGAATTAGAATCAGTATAGGAATTAATTAAGAGATTCCAATTATCATATAATTAAAATCATTTATTGAAGCACCTGAAAGTTTGCTGATAAAGTTGAGTAAACTTTGGAGTGAAAGTCAGGGATTTGAGTTGGTGTATCTGTTTACAAAGATGAACAAGAAAAATCAATGATACGTTAATTCTTTAAACAAGCTTGTCTTTATGATTATCAATTAGAAATGAATCCGTTACTCATTACAGGCTTTGGAACATCAATCAATGTGGACAAGCGAAAACTGATAATCACTAACAAGCTAAAAGATACAAGACTGGAATTTTATCCTCACAAGATTAATCATGACGGAATAATAATTGATGGCCATACTGGAAACATTACATTTGAGGCAATGAGATGGTTGATGAAACACAACATCAACCTGACATTGTTGAACTGGAATGGCCAGTTGCTTGCCAATTGATGCCAGAGCAGCCAAAATCAGGCAAATTACGCATTAAACAGTACCAAAAATACCTTGATGATACGAACAGATTTGAGATTGCACTGAAAATCGTACCGTGCAAGGTGGAGCATTCTTTGAATCTGCTGGAGGAATTATCCAAATTCTATGAATCAGTGGACATTACCAAAATCAGAAAATCTGCAGAAAAAGAAGATTTGTTCTTGTTATCTATAATGAAAAATTCAAAGAAAAAAGACATATCAAAATCAATCAAGCAACTCATGACATATGAGGGAAGAATTGCAGGAATCTATCTTGATAATCTAACTACAATATTTCATGAATTGTATCCAGAGTTTAATTTCACAGGAAGAAAGAACAAGGCAAATTCAAGAAACTATAATGCATCTGACGAGATCAACGCATTGTTGAATTATGGTTATGCAATACTAGAATCAGAGATTAGAAAAGGAATTAATTCTGTTGGTCTAGACTACTCCATAGGATTCCTACATGAGATTAATCAGAGTAGAACTCCTCTAGTCTATGATGTACAGGAGTTGTTTCGATGGCTAATTGATATTTCTGTAATACAATTATTAGAAGAAAAGAAAATCAAAAAATCTGATTTTACTATTACAGAAAACTATCATATTAGATTGGGAGAAGACATTGCTAAATTGCTCATTGAGGAAATTAATTCAAATTTTAATGCCAAATACAATTACAAGAATGGTAAAAATTATTCATATCAAGTTATCTTACAAGATAATTTACAACAGTTATCTAATTTCATTGTAGACAAGAAGAAAGAATTTGATTTTGTCATTCCTAAGATAAAGTCGAATAGAAATGATAGTGTGGAGTTGAGAGATAAGATTTTGAATATGACTCCAGAAATAAGAAAGAAATTAGGTATCAATAAATCCACATTGTGGTATATTAAGAAGAATTTAATCGAGAACAAGAAATCAAAAATTTATGACAAAACTATCACAAGAATTAATTAAATTTTTAATTAATCAATAATTGTAAAAATAATATTTAATTTGAAAAAAGTTTAACTTAATCGGATGGATTTTGAGATTTGACTGAGAATTTTAAACGCTAGTTCAATATGGAATTTACTAATTCTCATAGATGTTTTCAATTTTTTCTGTTTTTAGAAAATCTTCTAGCATCTCAATTTTTTGTTTCTGATATTTGTATAAATCAGATAAAATAGGTACCAATCCTGTACTCAAAGTAGCTTCTGTAACAGAATTTTTTCTATCAATGTAATCATAATTATCATTTAGAGTTTTGTCATAAACAAATTTTTCTATTACTTGGATTCTATCATCTTGATTGTATTCCCATATAGGATCTGCATATAACACAACACATTCATTTGCTCGTAGATTTCTCATAGCAGCATAATAATCCTCTTTACTTAATTTAAGAAATACGTCATAGGATTTATCACACAATTCAACTAGATCTTTACTGTGTTCTAAAATTTTTTCATCATTAAATGTAATAGGTCTATCTGTATTGATGTTGGAACATGTAGCCAATGCGTAAATTTTTTCTCCTGCTAAAAGTGTTTTATCGTAAATAATTTTTAAACAATCTTCGTATTGTTCATTAAAAAAATCTTGTTTTGAATAATTCGGCATTATGTTTTTTTCTTGTAATTTATTTTCTATATATTCAATTTTTTCTTTTTGTTCATCAAACAAGTATTTCAAATGGAAAAAAACGGGATCGTTTAGTTGTGCTTCTTCAACGCCTTTTTGCCTTAAATCTTTACCCTTTTCAACACTTTGTTTAACTTGGTCGTAAATAAAATTATGCAATTGAACATTTCTGTCACTTGCTGTAGAATTCCACATAGGAGCTAAATACAATTGTACACATTGCTCAGCTAATCCTCCAGCTTGATTTCTCATGTTTTTGGCGCCCACTAGTAGATATATTTCATATTTTTCATCACAAAATTCAATTGTCGTTCTAGAAAACTTAGTAAGTTTTTGCGATACTAATGAAGAATCATATTTTTGTAATTTATTACATTCTTTAAGATCGTTTAATCTTGCAATATGGTTAAGATGAGTATTTTCCTTGACTATTCTAGGACATTCATTATGTAATTCTTCTGAATAATATTTTTGAAAAGAGGAAATTTTACCCTCTGATGGTTCACAAGTTTCTAGTGCATAAACTCTTTCAACTGGGGTCAAGGATTTATCATTCATCATTTTACTTCTACATTCCATCCTTGTTTCTCCAAAGCTATCCTGAATTGTTAATGAAAAAACTGTAACTACAACAAGCAACGAAATTAAACTAAAAATTATCTTATGTTCCACTTAAAACTACATGATCTCTTACTACTTAAGAATTGAAATTTTCTTACAATGCAATTCTTGGAGAAAATATTTTCATAAATATTTAACTACAGATATAGTTATTATCACAATAAACTCAAAGATCTTGAGTTCTAAAAGTAAACATGGAAAAAAATGATTATTCTGGATTTGGTCAATACGACATCACAGATAAATTACAATTGAGATTGCCAAAAACACAAATCATTATTGAAAAAAAAGAAAACAGATTCTCATACTATAGAAAAAACTCGGAAGACCAAGAATTACGAAAATCAGTTCCTGGAAAAAAAGATGTCTTGCAAATTGAACTTGCCCCGGTCCTACCTCTGAATCTCCCATCAAAAAAGACAAACGACCTAATGTTTTTACGACTCAAAGAATCAATCTTTATTGAAAAAAATTCAACAGTTGACATCCTATTGCAATTTCCAATAGAAATTGGAGTGTTTGTATTAAATAATGATAACACTCGAGATTTTTTTGATTGCTTTACATGCGAGCCAATGCATTCAAGATTTGCTTTGTATGGTACTCCTGAAAATGGAAATTTATGTATGTATGGCAAAGTAGCACAACTTGAGGAATCTGAAAAACCTAAACCATATGTTTTTGCAAAGATAAAGGCTACTATCTCCAACGAATTAAAAGAAGGAGTATCTATTGGTAAGTTTGTTTTCCCTGTAGGACATCATGAGATATATTATCTTGAAAATACCGCAGATGCCCACATTGACGATATTGCTGCAACAGTAAAAAAAGAATCTTCAGGAAAAGTAATGGAAATACGTCATGTTAATTTATCTAAAAAAGGTAAAAAATTGAATCTCTCACTTAGACTCAAACCAAAATCCATTAAAGAAGAATACATTATGAGCAGAGGTTTTGATTAATGGCTTTTGAATTTTTAGATACTCAAATAATGGAACCAGGAATTACAGTGGGACGTATTCTAATTACCGCACTCATTGTATCTGTAGGGGTAATTGTTGCAAGAATTGCACGCATGATTTTCCAAAAAAGATTTGCCCCAAACATTCCAAAAGATACAGCAAAGAATCTTGATAAATTAATCTATTACGGAATTATTGTAATTTTTCTTCTAGCTGCAACTGCCAGTCAAGGAATTGATCTTGGTGGTTTGATTGTAGCTGGAGGATTTTTGGGAATTGTAATTGGGTTTGCATCTCAATCTGTAGTTTCTAATTTAATCTCGGGTTTGTTCTTAATGATTGAAAAACCTGTGAGGCAGGGTGACAACATAGAACTTCCAGATTCAGGTGTATCTGGAACACTAATTGACATTAACACATTTTCTTCAAGAATACAGCAGTTTGATGGAACAGTAGTAAGAGTTCCAAACGAAAAGGTGTTTACCTCAAACATTCGAACCTTTGCATTATCTGAAGTAAGACGAAGTGATGTTACAGTGGGGATTGCTTACAAGGAAGATATCAAAAAAGCAATCGCAGTAATGAAGGATGCAATTGAAAAAAATGTAACTTATTCTTTAATGGAACCTAGTCCTACATTTTGGGTAACAGAGCTTGCAGATAACAGCGTAAACATTTGGGTAAGAGTGTGGCACCCACGTGATGACCTGGCAGAAGTTATGCCTATTTTATTGGCAGTAATAAAAGATGCACTAGACAAAAAGGGAATAGAGATTCCATTCCCACAAAGGGTAGTGTGGAAGGGTAGTTCAAATGAATAATGCGATATATGATTTTTCAAATGGAATTAGATGCCTGTCTGAGCGCCAATAATCTTCTTAAGATCATCTTCATTTATCATGGAAAAGAGAATCATGAGATCAGTGGCTGAAATCAATCCAACTGTTTTACCATCTTCCATAACTGGAAGCTTGTGAATCTGTTTTTCGACCATAATATTTGCTGCATCAATTATTGAAACACTAGAATCTATGCATACTAGGGATTCAGTCATGATTTTTTTTACTGGAGTGTTTTCTTTGTGATTAAACACCAATGTACTAGAAATAAGATCTTTTTCTGTAATTATTCCTATGACCAAATTATTTTCTATAACCATTAATGATGAAATATTTTTCTCATAAAATATTTTGGCAGCATCTTTAATAGTTGACATTGAAGAAATGGATTTAAAATTTCTCATCATGAATTTGCTAACTGGAAGGCTTGTTTGACTCAGGATAGTACGTTTATTCGAGTTCTCTATTTAATATCAAAATTTGATTTCCACATATGGTAATCTTATTACCGTAACTTCTGTTATAATTTATCACTATCAAGTATGAATTTCATGTTTTTTATCAAAGAATTTTTTTAAAAAAAGTTCCACGTGGATCTTTTATTATACCTACTAACTATATCGGCCATACTACTTTAACTGAATGTTGCTATTTAAGGATGATCTATTACATGGTTTGATCAATACATACAACGTATAGAATATTTTCAATGTAAAAAGATAAGGATTTTGAATAATTTAGTATGATCACTGTCTTATGAAACATTATGTTACAAAAAAGATATCATAGATGCATCATAGGTAGAAGATAAGTTGGGAAAAAGACTATTTTGATTATTATGACAAAAACGATTCTAATCTTAGGTGCTGGTTTTGGTGGAGCCACTCTGCTAAAAAAACTACAGACACATTTCAAAGAAGATGAGGTAGAAATTAACATCGTAAGTGATGACAATTATTTTCTGTTTACGCCAATGCTGCCAGAAGTTACTTCTGGAATGCTTCATCCAAGTGACATATCAGTACCAATACGTACTTTGTGTACGTTTGCTCAGTTTTTTCACGCCAAAGTAACATCAGTAGATTTGGAAAAACAAAGAGTACAAATACATCAGGCCTTTGACCAGAAATCCATCACTCTTGACTATGATTATCTGGTTATTGCAATGGGAAGCACTGATAATTTTTTTGGAAACAAGAATCTTGAGAAATATTGCTTTACGATTAAGACACTTGAAGATGCAATTGCAATTCGCAATCATGTGATAAATGCACTGGAAGGTGCCGACGTTGAAAGCAATACCATCTTACAGGACAAGCTGTCAAACTTTGTCGTAATTGGAGGAGGATTTGCCGGAGTGGAAGTTGCAGCAGAAATCAATCACTTTGTAAAAGATGCGGCTGAGCATTTTTATAAAAAAATCAAGCCAGAAAACATGAAAGTGTTTCTAATATCTGCAAGAAATTCGGTCCTTCCAGAGATGGGTGAGGAACTTGGAGAATACTCATTACAGTATTTGAAAAAGTCAGGGATAGAGGTAATTACAAATACAAAAGCAGTTGATGCAGGGGATGACTTTGTCTTGCTTAGTAATAATACAATTATTCCATGTGCAACAATGATCTGGGCAGGAGGTGTGATTGTAGAGCCAATCATTAAATCTTTGAAAGCAGAGCATGGTCCATCAGGGCGAATAATTGTAAATAATTCATTACAGGTACAGGGATTTTCAAACGTCTTTGCAATTGGAGATGCAGCTTATGCAATTGACAAGTCCACAGGTAATTCTTATCCTCCAACAGCTCAAATCGCAATTAGACAGGCAAAACATGTGGCATTAAATCTCAAAGCAATTATCAAGCAAAACAAGAATCCAAATCCATTTACCTACAAAAACCGAGGAATAATGGCTACCATCGGAAAGCGAACAGGTGTTGCATTGCTAAGAGATCAGAAACTTCATGGAATCACTGCGTGGTTTTTGTGGAGGTTTTTTTATCTGACTAATCTACCTACAAGGGAGAAAAAAATACGTGTCGGACTCGAATGGCTTTTAGATATGTTTTTCAAGCGAAGCGAGATATTGACGGTCGGTAAGATCAAACACAAGGAAATTTCAGATTTGGATAATCCAATTCAATCTGTTTTTGATCTTAAAGATGAGGAATTATAAGATGAAACAAGAGGATCAAGATTAGCCTTGGCAACAGATTCTGCAAAAGACATGGCAAAAAAAGGACTGGATAATCTACTAAGTAAAAATCAAAACATAGTGGATGTCCTGTTGGGGAGAGAAAATGTGCAGGTTGTCAGTTCGGACATACTTGAAGAAGAAATCCAGAAAAGAGTATGGAATGCACTTAAACAAGATCAACAATACTCTGATGTCATTACTGATTCTGATAGATTTCTTCGAGAGCATGTTTTTTCTAGTGTATCGATGGTTGTCATGTATGTAGATTTAGTAGGATCTACACAAATGGTTATGGACCTTCCACAAAAACAGCTATCTATGATAGTGAGTTCATTTGCTCAGGAGATGGGATATGTGATAAAACAACATAATGGGTATGTGCTAAAATTCGTAGGTGATGCAGTGATCGGTTATTTTGCAGAAAAAGACAGCATTGCAGACAGATCAGTTAGTTGTGCAGAATCAATGCTCAAAGCAGTTAAAATCGGGATTAATCCTGTATTACAACAATATGATTATCCTGATCTTGCCATAAAAATTGGGATTGATTTTGGTGAAAATACAATCATTCGTTATGGTGACAATGAGGAAGAATCACACGTAGATCTTCTTGGACCATCCATGAATATGGCAGCAAAAATACAAAATCATGCTCAACCAGACCAGATTCTGATTGGTGGTCAAGTTTACGAAAATCTAGATTCCACCATAAGGGGATACTTTGAAAAAACCAAATGGAATGATGGTGAATGGAATTATAGGAATAAAGTTACTGGAAAAATCTATCCAGTTTATGCCTATGTTGGGAAATAGATCTCAATTATTTGTCTATTACAAAAATCCCAAGCATACAAGAACTGCAAGACATAGTAATTGATTTACTAAGAAAAGAGAACTAGTCCTCGTAAAAAATCCAGGACAGTCCTTGTACTTCTTCCCAACTTAGTTTGTTTTGATTATCTTGATTGCTCATGTATATCATTTGCAAAATTTGAATAAAAACAACACGAATAATTTGTTCATACAAATCATCAGTGGAATAGTATTAAGGAATAAAAAATAATTTGAAAAGAATGGGCAAAAGTTGGCCCATTCCTAGGACGGTAATGGTCGGTTAACGGTTAGATGACTCTTACCCGCATTAATTCCAAATTACATAATACAAATTTTGTATAAAAGAAAAACGAACAATTCGTTCATGCAAGTTCAGTAAATGTTAATGTGGATTTTACATTGTCTTATTTGGTCATTTCATCGATCACTGCTTTGAATGCACCGTATGGTTGTGCGCCCGTTATCATTTCAGCCTGTCCCTCCTGAGGTATTACGATAAATGACGGAGTGGAACGCGCTCCTGCATCTGATGCAATCTTTTTGTTGTCCTTTATACGCTGCTCGTATTTTTTAGAATCAAGGCATGCATTGAATGAATCTGCATCAAGACCGTCAATTCCAGATACCAATAACTTTAGATTTTCCGAATTTGCCCAGCCATCATTTTCATGGCCCTGATTTGCATATGCATAATCGTGATACTCCCAGTAAAGATCCTGTTCTGCGGCACAATAACTTCCGGCATGGATGGTTATAGAATCTGGTCCAATAATTGCAAAATCCACGTAGATGAGGCTTGCCTTGCCAGTCTCAATCAGGTTTCTCTCTATTGCAGGCTTGGTGTTCTCGTTCCATCTTTTGCAAAAGGGGCATTGATAATCACCAAATTCCACAATGGTAACAGGCGAGGATGCATCTCCTAAAACTGGAGATCCACTTCTTGTATCCAGTGACAGTTTGGTGGCTCTAGGATTGTCTACCTTGATTGAGTCTGGATTCGCAGAGATTGTCACAATCCCTATAATAATCACTGCCACAACAATCCCAATTATTATGAACTTGGTCTTTGGGTTTTCAGAAGGCTTTGCCTTTTTGCTTCTCTTTCCCATGTCATCGGTTTGTTGCGGATATTAAAAGAAGTTATCCAAAAAGAATAGGTTTCTGCTGCTTTTATCTGACATATTGTTGAGAAACTATCCGTTGCGATCAGAGTTTCTATCGGCAGTTTCGGGCAAACCCCGAATTGATAAAAAATATCAGAAAAGCAGTCCGTTACAACTGCTCTTCTAACATTAGTATTTGTTTTCGATGCCATCATTTCTTCCATTTTTGTAACGGTTGTACAACCACAATCCGCCAAAGACTGTAATCATTGCCACACAAAATGGAAAAGAAATACTTTCATTAACAGAAGCACATGAACATGAGGTCATGGTATACATAATACGGCATCATTGAAATCTGATGAACCAGTAGACATTCAGGTGACGTTGTTAGGATTTGGCTTGCCTGATGATCAAGCAAACTGGACTAGACCTGCAGGAGAAATACTATATTTCAATGTGGTTCCAGAGTTTGGAACAATAGCAGCAATGATATTGGTAATTGCAATAATATCGATAATTGCAATATCTACAAAGTCAAAACTCACTACAATCTAGAATCAGCATTTGGATGATTTTTGTTGATGCTGTTTTTATTTTCAAATATTTTTGAAATTGTTTCAGTACTAACAGGCAATTCTAAAAAGTAATTAATTCATATTTTTAAAAGAACTTGTGGTATTACGTAATACCCCCTTATTTTTTATCTGCGATGTTTAAACTACAGCTTAACAATTTATCGAAACCAGATAATTAATTCATGATGGAATAACATCAATGCATGAAAAACAAATGCGTTGAATGCTCTTTTACTACAGAAGAACCAGGTGAACTATACTCACATTTCATGAATGTCCACACCAAAATCAGATGTGACCCTCAAAGGATACCGTCTTATTCTCTGGATGCCTTTTCAAACTAACTTTTTTCTTTTTTAAACACCTCTTGCCCGAATTATTGCTTAACCTACAACAAATGGATAAAAAGTGATTCAAATACCTCTAGTTGTTTTGAAACACTATGGCAAAAAATGAAAGGATCATTACACAAGACCTAGCTGAAATTAAACATGCAATACAAACTCAAGAAACTGCTCAAATCAGTGAATTGTGCAAAATACTGTCAAGAGAGATTAGAAAATACCCTGTGAAACCAGATATAATAAATAGATTAGAACAAGTCTCTTGTTATCCTGAATCATCAACATTGAACATATCATCAGATGAAAAGATAAAAGAAATCAGTGATTTAATGAATATTCTAATTTCAAGTAAGTAAAAAAATCTTTTCTGGCTTGAAATTTCTTGTATCGTCTCTTATCTATGATTACTTGAAATATGTCATTCAAATCCCTAGAACCCCACTGTGACCTGAACAAATTATTCGCGTTGGTTATATTCAGTAATGTCTTATTTTATTTGTGCAATAGTGCGTCAGTTTATCGTTTACCGACCAGACCATAAACTTCCCTATCATTGGAGTCATTAATGGGGCGCCATTGCATTTTACAATAACATTATCTGTTAAATGAGAAATCATGAAATTCTCTTCCAAGATATCATGTTCATTATTTGTATCTGATGTAAAAAATATCTTGTTTTGCTTAATGTGGGTTAAGATATAATTATTGGTATCATCATGCCTATGCTTGGTACATTACCAATTGTAAGATTAGAACCATCCATGTTATCATTGGAATTGTTTACAATCACATTCTTTACAGTTTGCCCTAATGGCTTTGTTATTGTAAGGTTTGCCATGTTCTGTCTCTAATACTTTTAAATGATGAGAAATTTCTACATGTCCACATTTGTTGCAGGGTCTACCACGTGTACTGTCTCCCGTGAATTTTTTAAAAAAACTTTTCATATTGTTTCTTTTTAACTTTCCATATTATTAACATAGGCCTACAAAATATATCTTGATATTCCATAAAATCAAATCATTTCTTTGAACAGAAAGAATTCATGAACTGTTGCGAAATAACATATTATGATCTTCAATTGGTGAAGATCGTAGTCTGTTTTCCTTAACATATTAAATCTATAATATAACCTCCCATCTTTCTCAAAAGTATCTAATGTTCCATCTTTTTTCCGTTTAGTTTACCTAATTCTCTTTGCTTCCATGAATCATTTCATCAAAAGAATCTATTTTACAACACAAAGACTCCCTAGTCTCATTATAAAATGAAAAATCTCCTAGTTCAATTGAATTCATATCTAATTTCTTGGTTATACATACGGGATCAGTGGCAAAAAAGATGACATCTCACTCAACTTTATTTTTCACACACAAAATCATTCAATTGAGCACGATTGAGTTAAAATTTCAGAACTCAATTGAATTCCTTTAGAATATTTTGTAAGAAAATTTTTAATTTTTGACTTTGTAGGAGTTATTTTTAATTCTAGATTTGAGAAAAATCGGTTAAAAAGAGAAATCGGATTATCAACTGCAATAATTCGTTCTTCAATACAAAGAAATTTTGAATCAGGATTCTGTTCATGCTTTTGTTTGAACAATTTAAAAAAACTAGATTTTCCAACTCCCGGAATTCCGCTAATGGAAATTAATTTTTCGTTCCCAGTTTTTTCTAAAATTGTCTCCTCTAGCATATTGATTTCTTCATCTCTACCTACCAAATGGATTTGAGACATGCTTTCCATTGGTACTTTGGTTATATAATCAAATTTTTTGTGATTTCGGGCATCATATTAAATCACAAGTCGAATACATGAATTTAGTTGTAAAACGTTATGGCGATAAATAGGAATTTACGCTTCAAACGAAGATTTTCTAATTCTAATCACTGGAAACATAAGTACCATCACCATATCGCACAAATAATTTTATTTCATTTTTATTCCATTTTAAGAGAAAATGATATTTCGGTTCTAGTCTGATTTTATCAAGATTTAGACTACACTGTCGCATCATAGATTTTGGATAGATTTGTTCAAAAATAAAATGAATGTTTTTTTCTTTTCTTAGTCTGAAAATAGAAGAATCTTCTTCAAACAATACAATAGTAAAGTCTTCTTTATTTCTAAGTGAGATGTGGTCATTAATCCAAAACGTGTAAGCCTTTGTATGCTTATCATCAAGTCTTTGTACCCCTGTAATTGCTAATGATTTACTCCACTTTTCATTAGTAGGATAACTTTCATCTAACAATTCATTTTTATGTTTTGAAAGAAATTTTTCACAAATATCTAGTATAATTTTTGCAGTTGCTTTTAATTCTAGGGCATGCAGTGGAATTCCGTGGGCATAAAATCTAGGTTTTAAAAATTTATGAAAGTCTTTATCAATTGCCCAATCCTGGTGAGCAGAACCCATCTGCTGACTCCATTGTTTTATTAGCTGTCGTTTTGTGATAATTTCTGGACCAGTCGTTTTTCTTTTTTTTGCTTCATCAATAAAATGAGATTCAAGATTTAGAAATTCTTCAATCGAAACTTTATCTCCATTTCTATAATTATTAGCAAGTGATTTGCCAGGTGGACCATTCAAGGAAAATTGAAACTCATCCTCAAATTTATTCATCAATTCTAATAGTAATGGTTTGTTTGAATCTCCTTTAATTACTAAAATACGTAATTTCCCAGCTATTTCCCCAAGATACTGTGTCTTTCCTTCGGCAAAGGCTTTGTTGTAATAATCTTTTAGAAGATCTGTTTGAATTTGTAAAGATCGTAACATTTCAGTTGTTGATCTAGGTATTCGTTTTGTTTTTCCTTTTTTTTGCATCTGAAAGTATTATGATGTAAAATTAGAAAACATTTCTGATTGAAATCTCTGAAATAATTTCTTCTAGACAAGCGTCACAAATCCACGCCTATTTCGGGGGATACTATTTTTACTCTTTGTCGATAAACTCGTTTACACTTCCTTAGTCGTAGATCTGGACTAGTTCGGTAAATACCCTCAGGGTACCCATGAATGATTAGATATCAGATGGACATAAATGAAAATTTTCTATTTTCACATATTTTTTCAAATGCCACTTTATGATTATAATTCAGATTGGAATGCCTCCCATTAACATGTATTTTGAGCAATAGGTGACATGGATATTCAAATATGATCGCTCAAAGAATTAGCGTTTTTATTGTGAAAGATCCACAAAAAATTTGTTGATTACTGAAATTTCAGTGTCTATATTGCGGTTAATGATTGACGCATACCCGGGGAGTGAAAATAGTTTTGGTTAAGGAGAATTGTGGCGTTGTTGGAATCTTTAGTCTAAGTGGAACTAATGTAGTTCCAATGGTAATTGATGCGCTAAGAGCACTTCAGCACAGAGGCCAAGAAGCATGGGGTCTTGCAATTCCAAATAAACCTCCACTAAAGCGATTAGGTTTAGTATCTGCGGCGTCATCCGAATTTAAAAAAATCACAGAAGAATATTCTTCCCCTGCAGTGATTGGCCATGTTCGATATTCTACCATGGGTAGAAGCTCCTTGGAAAATGCACAGCCACTTAAAGTAAAGGATCTCTGTATTGCGCACAATGGAACAATTGCAAATGTACAAGAATTGTCAAATCTAGTTGGTGGATGTTCATTTACCCCACAAAACGCCAGTGACACACTTGTCGCAGCTCAACGACTAGTGACATTAATTTCAGAGAATGGTCAAATGGGAAAAGCACTTTCAATTCTCAAAAATGAAATGGTTGGCTCTTATTGTTTTACATTCATCTCTGATGACAACTCTGTTTATGCTGCACGTGATCCAAAAGGATTCCGCCCAATGGTTTTAGGATACAAGGAATCTGATGATACTTACATCGTTGCATCTGAATCCTCTGCAGTATCAGCAGTTGGTGCAAAACTTCAACGAAATGTAAGCCCTGGCGAATTAATAAAATTAAGTAAGAATGGGCTGGAAACTGAACGCTTCTCGGATGATCCTGCACGGGCACATTGTTCTTTTGAATTTACTTATTTTGCACATCCGTCAAGTAACATGGAAGGAACAAACATCTACGTTGCAAGAAAAAATATTGGAAGGTTCTTGGCAAAAAAATTTCCAATAAATGATGCTGATTTGGTAATTCCTGTACCTGATTCTGCAAGACCTGCTGCATTGGGCTATGCACAAGAACTTGGAGTTTCTTTTGATGAGGGACTTTTAAAGGACAGATACAGTAAGAAAGGTCCACTGCGAAGTTTCATTGAACCTCATCAATCAGACAGAATAGAAATCAATCGATGGATTATCCCAATCAGAGAAATCATTGAGGGAAAACATGTTGTTGTAATTGATGATAGTTTAGTTAGAGGTACAAGCTCCAAGGCAATAATTAAGGCATTGCGTAGAGCCGGAGCAAAAAAAATCAGCATGGTCATCACATATCCTCCAATTAAATTCCCCTGTTATGCTGGAATCGATTTTCCCTCTCAAGATGAACTTGCAACATTTTCTAATGGAAAAGAAATGACTCCGGAAGAAATTACTGAAATGGTAAGGCAAAGTATTGGTGCTGACTTTTTAGGGTATAATGATGCTGAAAATCTCGCCGCAGCAGTTGGAATTCAAAAAGATTCAATGTGTTTTACCTGTTCCTCAGGTGACTATGAATCACTTGGAATCACTCCTGAATTTCGAAGTAGAGAAGAAATGAAAGGAGAGTAGGATATTTTTTTAAATATGGTAAAATTGAATTGAAAAACATGCAAGCAGTTTGGAATGATGTAGTAATTGCTGACAGTAATGACACTGTAGTTGTTGAAGGAAATCACTATTTCCCAATAGAGTCTATCAAAAAAGAATATTTTGAAAAGACTGACTTTACATCGTTTTGTGGTTGGAAAGGAATGGCAAATTATTATTCAGTTACAGTAAATGGTAAAACCAACAAAGACTGTGCCTGGTATTATGCAGAGCCAAATGATGCTGCCAAGAAGATTAAAGGAATGGTTGCATTTTGGAATGGTGTTAAAGTAAAGTAATTTTTTTCTAATTTCTAATTACTTTTATCATATTTTTTGGTTTTTATTGAAACATCTTTTTATCTCACCTTGTTTAAAAGACACAACTTTTGATTTCAAATGTACTTGACACGGAATTTTCCAAATATGTTTTGCAAATATCTTGGTTATTCTTAATTATTAGAAAAACAATACATTAACGTGAAGCAGTATACTGCAATAATCTGTGCAGGAATTGGAGTTATTATAATCATGACAGTGATTTTTGGAATGGATATTTTGAAATTATCTGTATCTACACAAGATTATGATATCTTTGTTGATCCAATTTTAGACAAGCAAAGTCTGTTTGTTATGGGGCGTATAACGATTCAAAATACAGGATCTCAACCATTAACTAACGTCCACGTAAATTTTGGTGCGGGTGATACATTGGAGTTAGAAACTATCGATGTGGGTGAAAAAATCATTATTTCTCCACCTTCTGATAATCCCATGGAGTTTGTAATGATAACTGCTGACAATGATGTTTTTGTAAACAAAGCATATCGGGAAATGCCAAAAATGGTGGGAATGATGGGCTCGTGATTTTCCTAGCAGTTAAATCCAATAAAATTTAACCATGATTGTTTGAAGTTTCTAACAAGTGGCAAAGTAAAGGACCTTTATGATGTAGATGAAAATACATTACTCTTCAAGTTTTCAGATAGAGTTTCTGCGTATGATGTAAAATTCAAGCAAGATATTCCTAGAAAAGGAGAGATACTGTGTAAATTTGCTGAGTTTTGGTTTAATAAATTACATGTGCCAAATCATTTTGTCAGACGTAAATCTGACACTGAAATTATTGTAAAAAAGATGAAGATGCTTCCAATGGAATGCGTTGTACGAGGTTATTTCTATGGCAGTCTAGTAAACAGATGGAAAAAAGGCGAGATCACGGTACCTAGAGATACGGATACTACTCTTGCTGCAAAACTCCCAGAACCCATTTTTGATCCTACAACAAAATCAGAACATGATACTCCAATTAACAAAGAAAAAGCACTGGAGATGAATTTGGTTACTGCGGAACAATTCCAATGGTTGGAGAAAACATCTATTGAAATTTATAAAAAAATGGCTTCCATTGCTGATGGTGCAGGATTTATTTTAGCTGATTTAAAATTAGAGTTTGGAATTTTGGATGGAAAAATCACATTGGGGGATTCTATAGGGCCTGATGAATATAGATTATGGCCAAAGGATTCCTATGATGTCGGAAAAATACAAGAGGCATATGACAAACAACTATTGCGAGACTGGTTGACATCTAATGGATATCAAAAACAATTTGATGATGAACGTGAGGCAGGATGGGAACCTGTGCCACCAGAGATTCCAGATAACATTATTCAAAAAATGACTGAGCGTTATGTGCTGGCCTATGAGAAATTAACTGGAAATACTCTTTAACCATCAGTAAATTGATAGAACATGGGAACAATAGAAGATAAAAAAGAAATTCAAACTTTATTGGACATTGTAGTTAATCAAATTCCCTCCTATACCAATATGGTAAATTCTGAGCACTGGGATATTCGCTTGGATGATTGTATTTTTGGAATGGTGTATCACTCTTTTGTTGCCAAAGCGACTAACTATCTAAATAACAAACTTACTGATAATAAACAAGAGATTAATGCTGAATCTACTTTTCAAATGATGAATTTGATCTCTGAAGTTTTCAATGATAAATTGGTAGATATCAAACAAGAGATTGTTTCTGCATTAAACTCTTAATTTACGCATAGTATCTTTCTTTCAACTCGAATTGTATTTTTTATAATTCCCAAAATAATGCCTTGAGGAGTATTTTTTGACATATTCTTCTTGATTTATCTTTTTTTGATATTTTTTAAAAATTTTAAAACCCTTACAAAAATTCTTCCATCAATATCATTATGATTGTAGTGATATCATAATATTATGATATGCTATGATAAATTTTGTAGTGGTAACAGTAAATTTGATAGCGGTACAATATTGATTAAAGTATACAAAAATTAATGCGATTAGACAAAAAAATATGATACAAGAATCTTTTAGATCAGATTTGAAGGTAATTCTGTATGTCTACATTGTTAGAAAAGCAAATCAAAGTTAATCGTATTGTTACGACAAGTATTGGACACGCACGTGCAATTGAAGACCCTGCACGAGCAAAAATTGTGGAAATTTTATACCGACAGGCCCTGTCTGCAGACCAAATTTCAACTGCTCTAAAAAAGACTGGATATAAAAAAGCCTTGACTACAGTACGCCATCATCTGGAAATTCTAAAAGAATCTGGATTAATTGAAATTGCACGAATTGAGGAATCTCGTGGTGCTATTACAAAATACTACAGTACATCAACTAAATTGTTAGATTTTCAAACTCCTGAAGATTTTGATTCTACGTATTCAAAAATCATCAACAACACCTCTACAAAAATTGAGAAAATCCTCAAAGGACTGACACCAAAAACAAAAATAAAAGGAAAAAAATCTGAAGACTATTCACAGTATTTAGTAATGGAAATTATGAATAGGGCGATGACTAATGTACTTGAAAAATCCAACAACAAATAGGCTGTGTTTGAAAATTCCTGATGGTGAATTATCAAATACGATTAAACACAAATTTGATTTTTTTAAATATTTTCAGGAAACAATTAATAAAAAATATGAGAAATTACTTTTATTGCAAAACTAACTTTAGATATGTGTGTGGTGTAACGAACAATGATTGATGAAAAAGTTGTAAAATTGTTTTCTGGGAAAAATCTTGTTTTCATTGCAACTATCATGAAAGATGGTGCACCTCAAGTGTCTCCTGTTTGGGCAAATTATGATAATGGATACATTCTTGTAAATACTGCAGAAGGAAGAATCAAACACAAAAATGTATTACGTGATCCCCGTGTTGCAGTTTCTGTTGTATCAAAAGATAACCCTCTTGACATGACAACAATTCGTGGAACTGTTGAGGAATTAATTCCAGACTATGAGTACAAGCATGCAGACAAACTTACACAACAATACATGGAACGAAAACATTATCCATTCAAACGTGATGATGAAAAAAGAGTCATTCTAAAAATTAAACCAAATAAAATTTTTGTTTTGCCTGAACTAAAAATGAATGAATAACAATTTCTAATGTTTCTAAATTCGAATTTAGAAACATAATACACTAAGTATACAAAATAAGAAAAAATGTAGTTTAGACAGCTTAACGTCGACGTTTAACTGCCTTTCTCTTAGGAGCTGCTTTCTTTGCTGCAGTTCGTCTCTTAGGAGCTGCTTTCTTTGCTGCAGTTCGTCTCTTAGGAGCTGCTTTCTTTGCTGCAGTTCGTCTCTTAGGAGCTGCTTTCTTTGCTGCAGTTCGTCTCTTAGGAGCTGCTTTCTTTGCTGCAGTTCGTCTCTTAGGAGCTGCTTTCTTTGCTGCA
>JAOTSS010000012.1 GCA_029864805.1 Candidatus Nitrosopumilus sp.
AAATGCATCATCAGATAAAAATCTCAGACAAGCACTTAGTGATTTAAATAAATTAAAAGACAAGGTTGCAATTCCTGCAAATGTTCTTGAAAAAGCATCATACATTTACAGAAAAGCATTGGAAAAAAAACTAGTACGTGGAAGATCTATTTCTGCAATGATTGCAGCAGCACTCTATGCTGCATGTAGGGATACTGAAACGCCTAGAACTCTAAAAGATATCGCCGATGCTGCAAATGTAAAGAGAAAAGATATTGCAAGATGCTATCGATTGCTACATCATGAATTGGAATTAAAAATGCCAGTAGTAGATTCAATACAATGTATTTCAAGAATCTCAAGCAAACTTGAGATTTCTGAGAAAACAAAACGTTATGCTGTTAAAGTGCTTAAAGATGCTCAGGAACGAAAAGAATCTGCAGGAAAAGATCCTATGGGGCTTGCAGCTACCGCATTATACTTGTCATGCGTTCATAATGGGGTATCAATCACTCAACGGGATCTTGCTGAAGCTGCAGGTGTCACGGAGGTTACCATAAGAAATCGATATAAGGGATTAAAAGCAGATCATGCCCTAAAATCTGAACTTTAATTTATTATTATCATACTTTCATAATATTTGTCTTGCACTGCACAGGATTGTCTACTCACTAATTATATCTAAAATTTACCTATAGTTAACATGCAAATATTAAATCCATTAAAAATTGAAGCACCAGAAAGAAAAGAAATTTTTCTTGAAATTCTTTCTGATAAATATTGTAGACTGATCCTAGAATCAATAATGAATACGCCAAAATCTGCAATTGAAATATCTCGTGATAAAGAGATTCCCCTGAGCACTGTTTATAGAAGAATCCAACAACTCCATGACTCTCACATGATTCGCACTTCTGGAATAATTACTGACGAAGGTAAACGACTCTTTTTGTATAAGAGCAAAATTAAAGAAGTCAATACACGATTCTATGATGGGAAAATTACTGTTGATGTAGTTTTTAACAAAAACTAATCTTTTTATAATTTTTAATAATCGTGCTCGCTAAAATCTTCTCCTAACACAATAGATATCACAACTATTGATTCTGTTGTCTGAGATTTCATTTTTGTATCAGGTAAGAATTCATGAAATATCTCTTGCAGTAACTGTTCTGTGAAAATTGACCAATTACTTCCAAGTTCATGTTGAATGATAAAATGATGTACTGACCCTTTTACTCTATGATCTGATTTCATGCCTGATGCTCGCATATAATCTTCTAATGTTTCAATACATCTTTTCAAATCATATTCTCCTTTGATAAATAATACTGTATCTTTGATTACTGGTTTTATGACGTTGATAATTTCATTGATGTCTTGAGAATTCATTTCAACTCCAAAAATATCTAGAATTTTTTTAGGTACTGGAATGATGCCTATTTTTTCTGAATATCTGTCCCATCGAACATATTTTTCTAAAATTTGTCTTGCCATAACATTGTGTGATATATTGTGATTACTAGCCTCTGTTTCTATTTCTTCAACTAATTTTACTGGAAGGCGATAAGTTACACTGCGTGTTTTTTCTTTTTTTGGTGAATGTTGTTGTGACTTTATTGTTTTTGAATCCAATTAACAAAAATCAAAGCAGGATGATCATATAAGTTGGATCTTTTATTCTTAGACATTTGTTCTCATAAATGATAATTATGAATTATTTTATAGTATGTTTCTATTATCTAACCAGTAGGAGATACTGTAAAGTATAATGAATTAAGAAATGGGTCAATACTGTGAAAAATGTGGGAAAATCATGAAAATTTTAGAATTAACTCATTGCTCAGATGAATGTTTACTTTCAGGCATTAGTAATAGTATTTCTTTCTCAGAAAATCAATTCAATGCAGTTTCTTGGGATGAGAGATCTGATCCATGGACATGATCTCTGAACATTGAAATGGAAAATCTACTTAAAGCCTAAATAAAGTACCTCATTCGTGGACGCTATTCCAATCAATTATGCATTAACTTTTGAGCCTGATCTGAAGAAATTCATATTTTCTGGAACTGAAACAATTACTGCTGATTGTAAAAAACCTACAAATATAATTTCAATGAATTGTGCTGAATTAAAAATTATATCGTGCAATATAAGATCTAAAGGAACTTTTATCAAATCAACTCCAATATTAAATGAGAAAAAAGAAGAAATACAAATCAAATTAGATAAAAAAATTAAAGGTATAGTTACTATTACTATTGAATTTCAAGGAACTCTAAATGATAGACTTCTTGGATTTTATCGAAGCCAATACCAACAAAATGGCAAAACAAAATATCTTGCTACAACACAATTTGAAGCAGCAGATGCTAGACGTGCATTTCCATGTTGGGATGAACCTAAAGCAAAAGCTACATTTGAAATTTCAATAATCGCCAACAATAAATTTTCGGCAATATCTAACATGCCTATTAAATCAAAGAAAAAAATTGGCAGTAAAACGATTTACAATTTTACAAAGACTCCTATTGTTTCAACATATTTGATTTATCTTGGTGTTGGAGAATTTGAATATCTGACTGGTAAAATAGGCAAGACTCAGATTAGAGTCGTTACAACCAAGGGAAATAAATCAAAAGGGAAATTTTCCTTAGAACTAGGAAAAAAACTTCTAATATCTTATGAAAAATACTTTGGAATAAAATACCCTCTACCTAAACTTGATTTAATTGCTGTACCTGACTTTGCAGCAGGCGCAATGGAAAACTGGGGTGCAATTACATTCAGAGAGACAATCTTACTTTATGATCCTAAAACATCTTCAACTAGAACAAAACAATTCATTGCCGAAGTGATCTCACATGAGATTGCTCATCAATGGTTTGGAAATTTAGTTACTATGAAATGGTGGAATGATTTATGGCTTAATGAAAGCTTTGCAACATTTATGGCTACAAAGTTTGTCGATAAATTCTACCCTGAATGGGATTTATGGGATCAATTTGTTGAGGATGCAATGAATGTAGCAATGGGTCTTGATTCACTAAAAACGACCCATCCGATTGATGTCAAGGTGAACTCTCCTGCTGAAATTCGAGAAATTTTTGATGCAATTTCTTATGATAAAGGTGGCTGTGTACTGCGAATGCTTGAGCATTATGTTGGAGAGCCAAATTTCCAAAAGGGCCTCAAAAAATATCTGTCTGATTTCAAATACAAAAACGCTGAAGGACAAGATTTGTGGAATGCAATTGGAAATGCATCTGGAATGCCTGTCTCCTCTATGGTTCATACGTGGCTAAAGCAGCCTGGATTCCCATTAATTGAAGTTCATCAAGATGGAACTCTTCTCAAGTTAAAGCAGAAAAGATACTTGCTTGAATCTGATAAAAAATTTAGTAAGGGGTTGTGGTCTGTTCCGTTGTCTTTAGGATTGGATGACGAAATTTCTAAAAAACTATTTACAAAAAAATCAATGACTATAAAGTTACCTAAAAACACCGTAGGCTTTGTTGCTAACTATGGACGAAAAGGATTCTATCGTGTAAAATATGATGAAGGAATTCTGCTTGATTTAAAAATGTTAGTGGATGAAAAACGCATACATGCAATTGATAGATGGGCAATTCAAAATGATTTGTTTTCTCTTTGTGTTTCAGGTGATGAACAAATTAGAAATTATCTGGATTTCTCTGATGCTTATTTTGATGAGGATAGTTACCTTGCAACAGTTAACGTTGCACACAACTTGGCTTCTTTGTATTTCAGAGCATTTGATGAAAAATTCTCAGAGGAGATTAGGAGTTACGCTGTAAATTATTTTAGAAAAATTTTATTCAATTTGGGATGGGAACCAAAAAAATCAGACAAACATACTGATGCATTATTACGTTCTTTTGTAATTTCTGCGTTGGGGAAAATGGATGATGATGAGATCACTGATGAAGCTCTTAGGCGATACAAAAAATTCTTGAAATCTCCTAGTTCTATCTCTCCTGATTTAGTCGAACCCATTTGCTCAATTGCTGCATGGAATGGAAATTTGAAAACTCATGCAGAACTAACACAACTATACAAGAAAGTAAAAACCATGGAAGAAAAACTTCGATTCCTTGGAGCTATGTGTGGATTTAAAGACAAAAAACTATTACTCAAATCACTTGACTTTTCCCAAACATCAAATGTCCGTTCACAAAATATGCAATTACCAATCATGAAAGTTGCTGCAAATCCGTACGGTGACAAGGTTTTGTGGCCCTGGCTGAAGAAAAATTGGAAAAAATTAAACAAAAAAGTGGGACACGGAAATCCTTTATTTAACAGAATTGTGGCTAGTATTTCTTCTGTGGCAGACGACTCTATGGAAAAAGAAATAAAAACATTCTTCAAGAACAATCCTACTCCAGGTACTGAGAGAACTCAAGCACAGACATTGGAACGAATTAGAATCAACTCAAAACTCCTTAGACGAATGAAACAAGAATTCAAAGATGGCTAGGAAACTCGGCCCTCCAATTTTTCTTGGAATCTTTACAATTTTAGCAATAATTTTCCTTACTGGTGGTGGAACCGATGACAAAAATGAGTTACGACAGACATTTCAGGTTGATGCAGTATACTATGATACTGGACATGTGGAAATTTCATATCATGACAAATCTGAAAAGACAACTGCTGTAGTGATGGAAATTCTTGGAATGGAAGAATCTTTCCAGAAAACATTCTATGATTCTCAATTCATTGAAATTGTACCCTTTCTAAATGTGCCAAAATATGGCTGGTCGATTCATCCTATAGTGTTGGAAATTGATCATGAAGAATTGGGACATGTTCAACTAAAAACTGAGATCCATTCCCTTGATGATCCTATGCCTCCTGTAATCTATTCTAGACCTTAGATCGGACACAAGATTTTATTGCACCTCTGAAATCTATCTGTGTAATGGATATGCTTGTAGATTTAAAAAAAGGAAAAAGAGGAGCAATTGCTAAGGCAATAACTATAATGGAAAATGATCAAAAGGAGGCAAAAAAGATCATAAAGAAAATTTTCAAGGATACTGGAAATTCAATTATTATTGGAATTACAGGACCTGCAGGTGCTGGAAAAAGTTCCTTGATTAACAAAACAGCTGTAGAGATGAAAAAATTAGGCACGAAACCTGCAGTTCTTGCAATTGATCCTACTAGTCACGTTACTGGCGGTGCTATACTTGGTGACCGAGTTAGAATGACTGAATCGACAGATTCTGGAACTTTCATCCGAAGTATCGCATCTAGAGGTGCGACAGGCGCAGTTTCTCGTTCATTACGAAATAGTATTAGAATTTTAGAATACGCTGGATTTAATCCAATCATTATTGAAAGTGTTGGTGCTGGACAAACAGAAGTTGAGATTTCCAATATTGCAGATATTACAGTTGTAGTTTTTAATCCAAATACAGGTGATAGCATTCAAACTATCAAAGCTGGCTTAACTGAAATTGGAGATATCTATCTTGTAAACAAAAGTGACCTTGCTGGAACAAATCAATTATTTGATGCAGTAAGGGATTTTATTGGAGATTCTGTAAGAAATCCTACAATCCTTAAAACGTCAGTCAAAAAGAATTCTGGAATCACATTGTTTGCAAAAACCCTCAAAGAGATGATGATATCTAAAAAGAAATCCAAGAAGGAAAAAGACGAAAAACGACTAGAA
Source organism: Candidatus Nitrosopumilus sp. (assembly GCA_029864805.1). The sequence continues at coordinate 5,685 of JAOTSS010000012.1, forward strand.
TCTGAACTAAAAGATATTGTTTTAAATAACATTAAAGAAAAGATAGATGATGTATTGGATTCTGACACATTGTTCTCAAAATATCTTAAAAAACTACAAACAAAAAATATTGATCCATTTGATGCAGGAGATAAAATTACAAAATCTTTGTTAAAGTGATAATATGACCGCAAAAAAACCAACAAAATCAAAAAGTCCTGAAAAGAAAATTTTCACAGATTCTTCTTTCCCAGTAAAACGAATTTATCAAAAATCTCCTAAAAAGAGACCTGTTGAGGATGCAGGAAAATATCCTTTCACAAGAGGCATTCATCCTGGAATGTTCCGTGAGCGATTCTGGACCATGAGACAGTATTCTGGATTTGGTGATGCTAAACTTACAAATGAACGATTCAAATTCATGCTTGAAAAAGGACAAACTGGCCTTAGTATGGCTTTTGATTTGCCCACTCAGATTGGTTATGATTCTGATTCACCTCAAGCTGAAGGCGAGGTAGGAAAGGTTGGCGTATCGATTACATCTATTAAAGATATGATGACTGCATTTGATGGAATTCCTCTGGGCAAAGTTAGTTCTTCTATGACCATTAATTCCACTGCATCAACATTACTTGCATATTATATTGCAGTTGGAGAAGCTCAAGGATTCAAAAGTCATGAACTTCGTGGAACCACTCAAAATGATATTCTAAAAGAATACATTGCACGAAATACATACATCTATCCTCCTCAACCCTCAATGCGATTAATTGGTGATATGATTGGATACTGTGCAGAAAAGGTTCCTTCATGGTATCCTGTATCAATTTCTGGATATCATATGAGAGAAGCAGGGTGTACTGCTACACAAGAGGTTGCATTCACACTGGCAAATGCTATTGCGTACATTCAAACTTGTTTAGATAAGGGTTTGAAAATTGATGACTTTGCACCACGTCTTTCATTCTTCTTTTGTTGTACTATTGAATTCTTTGAGGAAGTTGCAAAGTTTCGAGTTGCAAGAAAAGTTTATGCAAAAATTTTAAAAGAAATGTTTCATGCAAAGAATCCTCGTTCACTACAGCTTAAATTCCATACTCAAACTAGCGGTGAATCATTAACTGCACAGCAACCAGATAATAACATCATTCGAGTTGCAATTCAAACCATGGCAGCTGTTTCTGGTGGTACTCAATCACTTCACACAAACTCTAGAGATGAGGCACTAGCTCTTCCTACTCAAGAGTCTGCAAAAATTGCTCTTAGAACACAACAAATTGTCGCACATGAAAGTGGAATTACAAAAACTGCCGATCCATTGGCCGGTTCATACTATCTCGAAGAATTATGTGATCAAATTGAAGATGGTGTTTGGAAATATCTTAAAAAAATACAAAAAATGGGTGGCTCTGTAAAAGCAATTGAGAAAGGATTCTTCCAATCTGAAATCCGTGCTAATGCATATCGTTTAAAGAAAGAAATCGATGATGGTGAACGAGTTATTGTCGGTATGAACAAGTATTCTGAAGAAGAAAAACAACCAGAATTACTTAGGATTGGTGGCGATGTTGAAATTCAACAGAAAAAAGCACTCAAAAAGTTACGTGAATCACGAGACAAAACCAAATGGGAAAAAGCACTTTCTGCAATGAAAAGTGCTGCAGATACTGAAGAAAATCTTATGCCTTACATAATTACTGCTGCCAAAGCATTTGCTACTACTGGCGAAATTAGTAATACGTTTAGAGAAGTATTTGGAGAATATCGTCCAAAAGAGGTCTTTTAGATGAAAATTGATCATATTGCAATTGCAGTAAATGATGTAGAGGAATCGGCAAAAGTGTATCAACAAGCATTAGGCGTAGACAGTGTAGAATTTGAAACAGTAGAGACTGAAGGAGTTAAAGTTGCAATTATTCATTTAGAAAACGGTCGTGTTGAATTAATGCAACCCTCAAATGATTCTAGCCCAATCAAAAAATTTCTTGATAAAAAAGGCCAAGGATTACACCACATGGCTTTAGAGACTGATAACATTGAAGGTGAAGTAGAAAGAATGGAAGGGTGTGGAATTCAATTTTTGGGTCAAATAAGACCTGGCTCTGCAGGAACTAAAGTTACTTTCATTCATCCAAAATCTCTTCATGGCGTTCTAGCAGAACTTTGCTCTCATCCTAAAGAATAATCTTTTACCTAAACGTGTTATCCATATCTGTCTTAAATATAGGTTCAGATGATCCAAGAGAATTAATTACAAATGACTACTATCAAACACACCTATGTTTTAGGTAACTATGATAATAATATCATATGGCAATAGAATTTGCACAAATTATTAGCACCCTGGACCAAAGACCAGAAACGACAGATCCTGTACCTGTTTTCATGGATCAGAATGACGCAATCTCGGGAATTGGGCATTCCATTGAACATCCTGCGGATATTAGAATTGAATCATCAGGCATCTATGTACTCATAGCTGCACCACAGGTAGGCCGAACATCTGGCAATGGATCAAGCAGTGTTGATTTTTGGCTGCGCAAGAATGGTCAAGACATTTCAAACTCCAATGTACGTGCAGTAGTTAACGACGATGACCACAAAGATGTCATAGTTAATCAGACTATGATGCCATTTAGTGCTGGAGATGTCATCAACGTGATGATGGCAGTTGAAAAGACTGGAGAAGGGTTAGGAATCGAGGCCATTAAAACTCATGGCAGACCACTAATTCCAAGCATTATCTTCTCAATGCACAAGATCAAAGATCATCAGGAAGGACATTGGGAAAGCACACAAAAAGGTACAAAGAAAATATGGGTAGAAGGAAGTTAACCCATACTTTTTTTATAATGACAAATACAGTGACATTTCACATCGCTACATAAACTATGTTCACTCATAATACACTTTGAACCAAAATCACTTAATGGTGTCTGTTTCCATATGGAATATTTTTTTAGATACTCATTATTTATTTTTAAATTCCTTTTTTTAATTGGCATAATTTGGAGTATTCTGAACTGAATTTAAAGACGGTAGTATTTTTTGTCTAGTGCTAATTATGTAACCTCGTTTAAGATTATAGTTTTAGTCATGTGGTGGATATTTTTTTGATTTCTTTAATGAATTATGTGCTTAGACATAAAATAAAAAATGAATTTACTAAAACAGATATGTCTTTCTAAAGGATGGTCTCTTTTTAGATACACATCATAAAGAATTATCCTTCCATCATTTTTAGAGTATCTGAAGCTGTAATTATTCCGACAACTTTTGAATTCTTTGTAACTAGAATACATTTTGAATACCTGATTAATGGAACTAGGACATTTGCGGGTGTATCAAAATCTACTATGGGTGGTACAGGATCCATAGTGTCTGCAAGTTTTGCTTTTTTCAGTTCTGACTCTCCAACATCTGCCAAGTGTTTCACAATTCCGTCCTCTGATACTACTCCTACAACTTCTGAATTGCTGAAAACAGGAATTTGGCTAATTGATAATTGATGCATTTTTTTGATTGCGTCATGAAGTGTGTTGGTAGGTTTTAGCTTTACAATATCTTTGCTACAAAAATCGCCTGCTGTGTGTGATGATGACTCTCCTTCTAGTTTTGCAAGACTATCAAAAATTCTCTTTGCAGTTTCATAGCTTGGTTGACTTCGTCCTGACTCAATTTGATTAATCATTGAGGTACTGACCCCCGTCATCATCGCAAGTTTTTTTTGAGTAATGCCAATTTTTTGTCTTATCTGTTTGATGGAATCAATTCTGGGTAGCAATTTATCTAGTGCTGGTCCTAGTTGGCTTTAAAATGTATTATTTTTTCTTTGTTTTTGTCTTTTTTGGTTGCTCAATTGCAGCTTGTGCTGCGGCAACTATTGCAATGGGAATCCTATGTGGTGATGCACTAACATAACTTAGGCCTGCACCGTGGCAAAATTTAATAGAATTTGGATCTCCTCCATGCTCTCCACATATCCCGACCTCCATGTTTGGTCTAACACTACGTCCACCAGAAATACCAATTTTAATCAGGCTTCCTACACCGTTGACATCAATTGATTGGAATGGATTCCTCTCAAGAAGTTCTTTTTCCATATATTCGGGAAGGAATTTTCCTTCAACATCTTCTCTGCTGAAGCTAAACGTTCCTTGAGTTAAATCATTGGTACCAAAACTAAAGAACTCTGCAGTGCCTGCAAGCTCGTTTGCAGTCAATGCTGCTCTTACCACCTCAATCATAGTTCCAAAATTAATTTTTAATTTCATCTTGTGTTTTGTCTCCATCTCTTTTTTGATGGAATCATAAATCTTCTTTATGTGATTTAGTTCTGCAATACTACTAATCTGAGGAATCATAATTTGTGGATGAGCTTTTACTTTTTTCTTTGTTAATTCAACTAGTGCTTCAAAAACTGCACGAATCTGCATTTCATAAATTTCAGGATATGTGATTCCTACTCTGACTCCTCTGTGTCCCATCATTGGGTTGACTTCTGCAAGTTCTCTTGCTCGTTTTAGAATGACTTTGGATTTTTCAATTTCTTCAGTTGCATTTTGTGATTCTAATTTGCGAATCTTTTCTGCTAATTCTTCAGGATTTGGCAAGAATTCATGTAATGGTGGATCTAACAATCTAATGGTTACTTCATATCCTTGCATTGCTTGAAGGATTTCAATAAAATCACTTTTCTGTAACTGTCCTAATTTATTTAGAATTTTACTTCGTTCTTCTATATTTTCAGCCATTATCATCTCTACAAAGAGATTAATTCTATCACTCCCGTTGAACATTCTTTCTGTTCTACACAAACCAATTCCTTGACCTCCAAATTCTCTTGCAAGTCTTGCTCCTTCAGGAGTGTCTGCATTTGCTCTGATTCCTATTTTTTTTGCTTTTTGAGCCCATTCCAAGATTTGTTTAAAATCTGAGGTAACTTTGGGTTCTATTGTTGGAATGTCTCCGATGTATACGCTACCTGTACTACCATCAATTGTAATTGCGTCTCCTTCACGAACTATTTTTCCATCAACACTACAGTGTTTATTATCCAGATCTATTTTCAAGTTAGAGCATCCTACAATACATGGTTTACCCATTCCTCTTGCAACTACTGCTGCATGAGATGTTTTGCCTCCTCTGCTAGTTAGAATTCCAACAGATTCAAAGAATGCTGGAACATCTTCAGGCTTTGTTTCCTCTCTGATCAAAATGACTTTGGCTCCATTTTCTCCCATTGCAGTAGCCCTTTTGACATCAAGAACTGCTATTCCACTAGCTGCTCCGGGTGATGCTGCAATTCCTTTTGCTAACTGAGTATAATTTTTCATTTCATTTGGATCTATTCTTTTATGAAGTAGTTGCTCTAGTTGTTCTGCCTGAAGTCTTGTAAGTGCTCTGTTTTTATCAATTAACTTTTCTTTTACCATGTCTACAGACGTTTTTACCATTCCTGATGCATTCATTTTTGCATTTCTTGTTTGTAACAAATAGAATTTCCCTTGTTCAATTGTGAACTCTATATCTTGTGGTTCTTTGTAATGTTTTTCTAATCTTTCACATGTTTTTGCTAATTGCTTGTATGATTCTGGAAGATCTTTTTTCATTTCATCTACTTGTTTTCCTGTTCTTACACCAGCTACTACGTCTTCACCTTGTGCATTAATTAGATATTCGCCATAAATTTTACGTGAGCCATCTCCTGGATTTCTAGTAAAGACAACGCCTGTTGCACAGTCATTTCCCATGTTGCCAAACGCCATTGATACAATATTTACTGCTGTCCCATCTGCAATATCTTTTGTAATGTTGTTTTTCTCTCTGTAAACAATTGCTCTTTCTCCCATCCAGCTTCCAAACACTGCCTTGATTGCAAGTTCTACTTGTTCTGTTGGGTCTGTTGGGAATTTTCTTCCGGTATGTTTGTCACAAATCTGTTTGTATTGCTCTACTATTTTTCTTAGTGATTCTTCATTCAAATCACTATCTATTTGGACATTTTGCTTTTCCTTTGCTGTATTTAACACATCGTCAAATTTTTTATCTTCAACCCCAAACACCACTTTGCCAAATAATTGAACAAATCTTCTATAGGAATCCCATGCAAATCTTGGATTTTGACTTTTTTCAGCAAGTCCTAAAACAGTTTGATCGTTTAGTCCAAGATTGAGAATTGTGTCCATCATTCCAGGCATAGAAATTGCAGCGCCTGATCTTACTGAAACTAGTAATGGATTTGTCTTGGAATTCCATTTTTTACCTGTCTTTTGCTCTATTTTTGCAATATTCTTCTTAACATCGGACATTAGTGTTTTTGGCAATTTTTTATTATTTTCATAGTATTTCCTACAAACTTCAGTAGTAATTGTAAATCCAGGAGGGACTGGTAATTTTAGTCTGGTCATCTCACATAGACCTGCCCCCTTACCACCTAGGAGTTTCTTGTTTTTACCATCCCCTTCATCATAAAAGTAAACTTGTTTCATTTTTTACGATTAACCAATCTAAAAAAGGGGGTATTAAACCATTGACTTCGCAAATTCAGACATTATGCTGTTCCAATTCTTGGATTTGACTATTCCACTTGCAACTAGAATTCCTTTTGATCCTAATTCAATTGCTTTTGAAACATCTTCTCCAGAAACTATGCCTGCACCACAAAGTAGTTTTGTATTGTTTTTTGCATTCTTTACAGCTTCGGCGGCCTTTGAAATCAAATCTGGTTTTTCTTTTGAAACTGCTTTTCCTGATCCAATCAATTCTGGAGGCTCTATTGCAATATAATCTGGATTTAACTTAACATATTTTTTTACTTCGGCAACATCTTTGACACATAGAATTGATGTCATCTTCAATTCTTTTAACTTTGAAACTAGTTTTTCAATTTCTTTACTTGAAATTCTGTGTTCGCTGTGATTAATTAGGGACCCTTTTACTTTGGATTTTTTTAGCAATTCTGGAATGATAAATCCTGTGGTACTTCCAATTTTAGAGTCATCAATATGCTGAGCAAAAATAGGGATTGAGCTGTTTGCAACTAATCCCACTAAATGTTGTGGTGGAGATATTGCAACTTTTACTTTGTATTTTTTAGAAATCTTTTCAGCAGTTTTTACAAATTTGATAATTTTATCTCCTGAAATCTCTTCATAGTTTTTGCAGTTTATGACAAACATCTTTCTTTGAAACTTGACACATTATATTTAATCCTTGATTAGGCTTGATTTGTTTTCGATATCCTGTCGTAGTTATTCTTCATTGTAAGAACTATCATCATTAAAATCATCGCTGCAATATTCGTGCCTATAATAAACACATCTGATACGATTATGCCATAAATTAGCCATAAAATTGCCCCTGCTGAAATAAAAATCATAAGAAATTTTGAAACATCTTTCAAACTCTTTGTTTTGTATCCTTTGTAAATTTGTTCTACCCATCCCATTAAAATCAAAATTCCAGCAGATACTCCTAAAATATTGAGTAATGTTCCGTCAATTTCCATTTTTTATGCTAACTCCAAAAAAATTCGTCTAACCCTGTTTGTTTTGGTTTTCCTAAAATCGTGTCAAAGTCCAAATCCATCGACGATGTAATCTGTTCTAATGTTGATTCCATGAATTCCATGTATTTTTTTGAATCAATCTCTTCTTTTTTTGCCATTTCTACGGGTTTCACACCTGGTTTGTTTAGGATTTTGATGTATGAAATTCTATCCCCTTTTTTTATTTCTCTAATAGTTTCTAACTGTTTTGCAGCTCTGATGTGTTGTGGGATGGTTTTTGTATATTCTGATGGCGCTTTGCTGAGCATTACGTTAAAAGTTAAATCTTCTAGCGGGATTTCTTTTGCTTCTACTTTTTTGCCACATGATGCAATTTTTTCTGAAATTTGTTGTTTTGCTTTTACAAAATCATCTACTGTCTGAACTCTGGATAATACCTCTAATAACTCATAAAATAGTTTTTTAATAAATGGTGGAGTATGTGATTTCTTTCCTGTAAGTCCTTTAACATCTACATTTCCATCTTTTGTTACTCCCAGATAATTTTTCTTTCTATTGCTTAACACGCAATACCTGTATGTTTTGTCAATTTCTAAATCTACGCCATGATCTCTTTTTGCTTGTTCGATTACTGTTTGAATTTGTTCTTTTGTTGGTTTTTTGATAAATAATGAATCTGTATCGCCATATAGTACTTCAATTCCTGCTGCATCACATTTTTTAATTGTCTCCAAAATCGTATGTCTCCCAATCGCAGTGGTGGCTTCTGCCACTGGTAGAAAATACAATGGAAAAATCTCCGCACCCATAACACCATAACTTGCATTTAGAATAACCTTAAGCGCTTGACTGACAACTGTATACTGTTGTCTTTGTTCATCAGTAAGGGTTTCTTTTTTTGATAAACTCTTGTAATAGTTTACCCTCAAATCTCTCAATGACCCAATGATCATTGATGTCACCCCATTTCTTTTAGAACATGTCCAATGATTTGTCTGCTCAATAATATTTTTTTTACATTCTTCATGTGAGCACCTTACTGTCTCATATGATAGATTTCTTATTTTGATAATACTTGGATACAGACTTGCAAAATCCATGACTACTACATCAAAATGAATTCCTTCTTTTGGATCAACTACCAAACCCCCACGATATTTTTTATCTTTAATTACTGCATCTGATAAGACTCCCTCTGATCTTCTCTGCAATTCTTCTCTTTTTGGAATTAGACAATTCCTTCGTCTGTGTTCATAATATAGCAGACTTCTAATCCACTGTGATACTCCCATTCTTGCAATATCGTCAATTGGCATTCTGCCGATTCTTGCAATAATCACAAGTAGATTCATTAACAAATCATTGTTGAAACTGGTAAGTTCGAATGTTAATAGGGCGTCATTATAACAATAATTTGCGGTTTGGTATAGTGATAATTGATCAAACTCTAAACCATAATCAATCTTTTCTTTACCGAGTAGAGCCTTTGATACACTGTTTAAAGAGAAATTAGTGTATTTTTGACTGAATGCATAAATCTGAAATGAACGATTGGATAGAGTTCTATACAAATCAAGATGAACTCCTTCTTTTAGTGTTGCAGAATCCCGCATCATGTAAAAAGGATTTTCGGAATTTTTTATTCCAAGTCTTTCTGCCCTGTTGTAAAGATATGGCAAATCAAATTCATCCCCGTTATATGTTACTACAAATGGAAATCCTTTGATAATTTCAAATGCATCTTGTATCATCTCCTTTTCTTTGTCTAATTCATAAAATGTAATTTTGATATTTTGTTCTAATTCATTTTTTCCTTCATCGGTTCCTTCTGTTTTGAGAACAAAAATTTTATCAAATCCATCTGAGCCTTTCATTCCAATTGCAGTGACTTTTTTTTCTGCAATTTTTGGATCTGGTATTCTACCAATTTCTGCTTCTACTTCAATATCTAGACTGAGTCTTTTTATTTTTGGAATTGGTTGGTTTAGCAAATCTGCCCATTCTGTAATATATTTTTTAAATTCTTCAGAATCAACCATGCTTTCACTATCTACTTTGTCCCAAAGCAAACTTTTCAAGGCAATTTTGACTTCATCTGAAATTTCCAAATCATGTGGTTTTAGCTTTTTGTTTTCAATTTCATAATATTTTCCGACAATTAATTTTCTGTCGTAAAGATAGTTTTCGTAATATTTGATATCTGATTCCCATGTTTCAATTATATTTCTGATACTTTTGTCTCCTGTTGTTCCTCCAATTGCTAACGGATCTGCCACTGTGATTTTTGACATGTTGATTTCTTTGTCTGTAATTAGATCGTGTCGCTGAACAGTTTTAATTTCAAGAATATCTTCTCTTTCTTGGAGAAAATCTAATTCATCTGGTGCTAATCTAGAGTAACAGTATGGCCTGTGCCCTGTTTCATCTTTCCATAGAATTAATTTTTGAGACTCGGGGTTGTAGAATTTTAAAATTGCTGATTTTGAATTATTGTCATATGCAGCTGATACTAGCATTGATGGGGACATTGATTCCACCTCCACTGTATTTGTAAAATTTACTTGCATTTTCTTACACAGAATTTTCGTATTTGTTGACTAGCTTACTTGCCCATTTTGAAATTTCATTTTTTTCTAGTTGGATTACTTCAACTCCTGCCTCCTCTAATAAATCATAATCCGTTTCTGGATAAGAATCCAGACAAACAAATTTTTTAATTCCAATTGTAATTGCCATTTTTGTACATTCAAGACATGGAACAAATGTTGTATACAACACTGCTCCCTTTATCCCTGCTTCAATTCCCATGATAGCACAATGCATTATTGCATTTGCTTCTGCATGATTACAAAGACATCTGTCCAGCGATGCGCCTGATTCTATCTTACCTTCCATTCTAAGTTGACATCGTTTACATCCTCCTTCAAAACAATTTTTGATTCCAGGTGGTGTTCCATTATATCCTGTTGCAAGTTGTCTGTGGTTTCTAACAATTACTGCACCTACTTGTCTTGTCATGCAGTTTGAACGAAGCTTTGCCAGTTCTGCTTGAAGCATAAAGTATTCATCCCATTCAGGTCTGTTAAAAGAATCAGTCACAAAGATTGTTTTTGCCTGCTCAATATATGGATCACGTTAGTTCTAGTTTTCTTTGCGATCAATTGTAAATAATTTCAAATGTTATGCCGATGTATGAGTAAACTACTTTAATGTTATAATGGTTGTTTGTTTGATGGCAAGCTATTCTGCTCAAGTAAACGTCATTCACAAAAAATTTCAAAATGCTGTTAAAAGGGCAAAAACAAAACAGGCTCTAAACAAAGCATACAGCGTTCACAAAAAAGATCATGAGCGTTTACTGAAAAAACATCTCCGTGAAGAAACCACGATGATTAACAAAGCAAAGAAAAAACTAGAGTGAAATAGTTTTTTCAATTTTTATTTTTCTTATTTTATGATATTTTTGTATGTTTTCTCTCATATGCTTTGCCTGAATTTGAATTCTGTCTGTGATGAATATTGCCCAAAAGTCTAATTACTATGAAATTTTGAATTTTCAGGCATGATCTAGGTTTGGTCTGGTATTCAAATTTAACATTTTACTATTTATAAAAGAGTTGAACCTTTCATCATACATCTATTCATATTTGAGCGTTGGATAGTATTTTGCTATACGAAAGCATAAAATCAATAAATTATGATTCTTATTTTAGATTGGAGCAATATCTTGAGAAAAAATATGTTCAAAAAAACTCGATAGAGAAACGAGATTACCAAGTAAATCTTGCAAATCAAGCAATCAAAGAAAATTGCATAGTTGTTTTGCCTACTGGACTGGGAAAGACTGCAATTGCATTACAGGTAATTGCAGAATATCTGTCAAGAGGAACAGGCGGAATATTGTTCCTAGCTCCTACTAGGGTTTTAGTCAATCAACATTATGACTTCTTAAAAGATAATCTCACTTTGGATGATATCTCATTGATTACTGGTGAAGATCCAATCCAAAAACGAATTAAACTCTGGAATAATAGTGTAATTTGTGCTACTCCTGAAATTGCTAGAAATGATTTGAATAGAGGAATTATTTCTCCTCCTCAATTCAGCCTTGTAATTTTTGATGAAGTTCATCGAACAGCTGGTGATTATGCATATTCTGGAATTGCACAAAATTTTGAAAATTCCTCTGCTAGAATTCTTGGAATGACTGCAACCCTTCCAAGCGAAAAAGAAAAGGCAACAGAAATTCTTACAAAGCTTAGAATCTCAAGTGTGGCTGAAAGAAGAGAAGATAGTCCTGATGTAAAACCTTACACTCAAGAAACTCGCACTGAATGGATTAACGTGGATCTACCTGCTGAACTAAAATCAATTCAAACGTTATTGAAATTAGCATTGGATGAAAGATATGATACTCTAAGAAAAAATGGCATTCGTATGGCAGAACAAAAATCGCTTTCTGCGCTACTAAGAATCAGACAATTTGTATTAAACCAGAATAGACGTTCTGCAAAACCCCTCTTTACTGGAATTAGAATTCATTATGCTCTAAACATTCTTGAAGCCCACGGAATTACACCGTTTCTAAAATTCTGCGAACGTGCACAAACAAAAAAAGGTGCAGGAATCAAGGAACTTTTCAAAGTAGATCCAAATTTTACAAGAGCTATTCATCTTGCAAAGGAAGCACAATCCCGCGGAATAGAACACTCTAAAATCCCAAAACTTAAAGAAATTCTTGAATCTGTTCCTGGTAAGGCTCTTATATTTACCAGCTATCGTGATTCTGTTGATCTGATTTTCAATAAATTAACTGATATGGGGATCTCTGCAGGAATATTGATTGGAAAATCAGGAGATGCTGGTTTAAAACAAAAAAAACAGATTGAAACTGTACAAAAATTCCGAGACGGAGTTTTTCAGGTATTAGTTGCAACACGTGTTGGTGAGGAAGGGTTAGACATTGCTGAAGTTAATCAAGTTATTTTTTATGATAACGTTCCAAGTTCAATTAGATTTATTCAAAGAAGAGGGAGAACTGGAAGAAAAGATACTGGTAAGCTAGTAGTGTTAATTGCTAAAAATACTATTGATGAGACATACTATTGGATTGGAAAAAGAAAGATGACTGCAGCACAATCAATGGGTGATAAAATGACTAAAGTCTTGGAAAAAAATCATGAGACTGAATCCCAAAAAACAGGATTGGATGCTTTCCTCTAGATTTTATATTGGACAAAAATTTGCTCAAAAATCTTTTGCTTTCTCTGGATAATTTTATTTTTCATTCCTGATTCTAAGTAATGAATACTGCTTTTTTTTGCTACAAGTAAATTCTCTAGTCTTAATTCAAATTGGTTTTCCAGAAATTTTTTCACTCCCTCAAATCCTCCTTCTATTTCTAAATTTTCAAATGTTTCTTTTGCCAAATTAGTAATTGATCTCTCCAAATATTTGAGAATCTCATCTAATGTTTTCTCATTTAGTAAGACCATGAATAATTTTGTTGTACTGTCCCAAAAAATGTTGTGTATTTTATTTTAGATTTTAGGTCTGGAAATTAGATTAAAATCATTCCAATCTTTTAATAATATGATATCCAAATTCTGTTTTGACTGGCTGAGAAATCTCTCCAATTTGCAGTTTGAATGCTACTTCTTCAAATGGTTTTACCATCATGCCTTTTGTAAAATAGCCTAAACTTCCATCCTTTTTTGCGCTTCCTGAATCTGTTGATAATTCTTTTGCCAATTTTCCAAATTTTTCCCCATTCTTGATTCTTTCTAAAATTACAAGGGATTCACTTTGTTTTGCTACTAGTATATGTGAGCATTTTATCTTGACTGACATTTCTGTCTTGAATTATTTCCTATCTTAATTATTTCTTTCATGGTTCATATCATTAAAAAATCAGGCAAAAATACCACATTCATCATAGCAGGAGTAATTGCGATAGGAGCAGTTCTGCTTTTTGCATGTCTGATGTTCTATACAGCACCAGCAGAAACAATGGAGCTGGTCAAGATAATTGCAGTTACAGATGACGGATGTGTTGCTGAAACCATGGATGGTTATGCTGTAAACATTGGTGATTGCAATGTACAACCAGGTCAGTATGTTGATGCTCTAGTTGATCAAAAGAGAAAGAGCGTGCAGCCTTGATGAATCCTACAAGTTAAATTTTTTTATTGTTTTTTATTATATCTACTTGCATCATTTTATCAAATCATAGGCGATTTAGATTTTTACTCTTCACAGAAAAAGTAAAGAGACCTTCAGAGAGTCCTTCGAGTGTATCGAATTAAATATCTGAATTTTTTATATCTACTTTCCATTTTTTGATTTTGAGTATTTTGCATAAAAGCAACACGTAGAAGTTATCAGTGGTTTCTTGAGATTGTTTCTATGGTGCTTTCATTATTTTACTTCTTGCTGCCATGGGATGTCTGTTTTTGATTTTCTATATTGGTACTGGACAGTTTCTAAATCCTTTTTTAACAATACAGATGAATTCAATTCTATTGATATTTACTTAGAGATGATTTTGAAGTGCTAAATTAGTAGTAATTGGAAAAAGTGTCGATAATCAAAAATCTATCCATTATACAAAAAACCATTACAAATTAGTAAATGCTGATCATAGTAGATGCAATTATTGCATTAATGGTTGGATTTGTTATTGCATTGACTACATAAGTCCAGATTAGCAAGGAGTGTACTCATTTGTACATATTACATGGAAAGTTAGGATGCGTTATTTTTCTGAAGAAGAGGATTTTTACTAAATCTAATTAAAATCGCAAGTTATGGATATGATGTAAAAAAATTACAATTATATTTTATTTCTGTCTATCTTTTTAATAAATTTCAGATCATTGAAATATTCTCTTTGGTTATTTAATGTATGAAAACTATCAAGAAATGCCCTAAATGTGAGAATAAAATGTTGCTATTGGCAGATAGTTTTGTAGGATTATGGAGAGAGCCTATTTTTTTATTTTCAAAAGAGAAGCGGCCAAACATCTTTGTTTGTAAAAAATGTCATTTTATGGAATTTTATATGAAAGATGAGGATTTTGAAGAGTTAGTTTAGTTAGTATCCCAGGTTTGTCAACTTAGGGAAATTATATTTTGAGAAGAATATTTGCTGATTTAGGGAATATTCAAAGGTAAACAAATTTTCAAATTTGTTGTGTTCTGGTTTGATAATTGGTTTTAGATTGCAAAAATCAATTGCTTTGTTTGATGTTACATCTATTGTTCTTACCATATCATAATAGATTAAAATAATGGATAAAGCATAATCATAAATGCCTTTAAATTCATTTGATAAACTATAAGTTTAAATCATAATTGTATAGTTTTATCAGGATTCTATTAAAATATAATTTCATCTTAGTCAGTTCATGAAAATGCAAAAAATAACACAAACAGAAGGCATAATATGAAAAAAGCATTCGTTTTGATAAACTGTGATTTAGGAAAGGAGAAAGATCTCATATCAGATCTAAATGAAATTAAGAATGTAAGGGAATCTCATGGAACATGGGGGGCATATGACATTATTGCAGAAGTAGAATCTGAAACTGCTGAATCATTGCGCGAGACGATTACATGGAAGATTCGTAAAATGCCAGCAATTAGGGCTACACTCACCCTTATGGCAATAGAGGGACAGGAGTAATAGATAATGTCAGTGGAGCAGACACGAATCAAGGATAAATATACAGACTGTGAAAAGTGCCATAACCCATTACCTCACTGTCATTGTATGTGCCCATATTGCGGAAAAAGAGATGCATGTGAATGTGCGTTGTTTGATGCAGCTACTGGAGGGTGACAATGAAGCATGTCATACATTTATCATTCAATGAGAAGTGGATACTAAAAATTGGTTGATTTTACTTGGTTGATTGGAGGTCCACAGGGTAGTGGTGTAGAATCTGGAGCAAATATTTTCTCCAAGGTTTGTGCAGAAATAGGATACAACGTATTTGGGAAAAGAGAGTTTTACTCCAACATTAAAGGGGAGCATAGTTACTTTGCAGTAAGAATATCTGAGAAAAAAATACAGTCCAATGTAAACGATATTGACCTGATGGTATCTTTTGATGCTGCAACCATTTTCAGACATTTTGATGAGATTGTTTCCAGTGGAGGGATAATTTATGACTCTGATCTAGAGAAAACATCTACAGATGATGTAAACACACTTGAGCAGGATTTTAAGGAGAGACTGCATTACAGACTTGAAACCAAAAATAAGCGATTTACAATAAAAGGTGTTTTGGAGACCCTTCAAGAAAGAGGTGTCAAGGTTTATCCCGTATCTTTTCGAGATATTCTGTCAAATCTTGCTGAACAGGCAGAAAATCCAAAATTCAAAGGACTAGTCAGAATGTTTAACGTAATTGGCGTCTCCTTATCTTTGGGATTGCTTGGAATTCCTTCAGAACCGTTGTTACACTCAATTGATTCTATATTCTCAAAAAAACCTAAAATTGCAGAAATCAACAAACAAGCCGCAATATACTCCTACAATTATGCTTCTGCAAAATTTGATGACTTTTCTCACCGCCTTTCTGGAACCACAAAACAACAGGATACCATTATGATTCAGGGGCACCAGGGAACTGCATTAGGCAAGATGGCGTACGGATGCAGGTTCCAATCATACTATCCAATTACACCTGCGTCTGATGAAAGTGAATATCTAGAGTCTCATGAGATTCTTCAGGTGTATGGTGACAGACCGGGCTCTATTGCGGTAGTGCAAACAGAAGATGAGATTTCTGCAATGGGTATGATGATAGGTTCTGCATTGACTGGAACCCGTTCATCTACGTCCACGTCAGGTCCAGGATTCTCACTTATGGCAGAAGCATTGGGATGGACAGGAATCAATGAAGTGCCAGTTGTAATTACATTGTATCAGAGAAGCGGCCCGTCTACTGGTCTTCCTACCCGTCATGGACAAGATGATTTACTCTTTGCAGTACATGCAGGTCATGGAGACTTTCCAAAGATAGTCTATGCATCAGGGGATATCGAGGAGAGTTTCTACGATACTGGGCGATGTTTCAACTATTCTGATGTTTTCCAAGTTCCGGTAATTCACATGATGGACAAGTTCCTTGCAAGCTCAGTTGTTACATGCAAAAGATTTGAGCCAAACAAGATTTCAATTGACAGGGGAAAATTATTGGACAAAGTTGAAGGGGAATACAAACGATTTGCCCGCACTGAGGACGGAATATCTCCACGTTCAGTTTTAGGATTGGATAACGGAATCTTTTGGAATACAGGTGATGAGTCAGATGAGGTTGGTCACATATCTGAAGATCCAGAAAACAGGATAAAGATGATGGACAAGAGAATGTCAAAACTGGACTTGATATCAAAACAAATTCCCAATGATGAAAAAGTATCCTCATTTGGAGTCTATGAACATACGATAATTTCTTGGGGTTCTACCAAGGGCCCAATACTAGATGCCATTTCGATGCTAAGAAAAGAGGGAATTGATGTGGGGTTTGTTCAAATTAAACTAATCCATCCTTTTCCTACTGATTACATAAAAATTCTCTTAAAGGATTCAAAGACAATTATTGATATTGAGGCAAATCATTCTGGGCAGCTAGGCAAACTGTTTACACAAAACATGGTCCGAAATATCGATTACTTTATTCTAAAATACTCTGGCAGATCTATGACTAGTACTGAAGTCTATGATTCACTTAAAAAAATTATTGAAAACAAATCCGACAAACGGGAGATCTTAATGCATGGCGCTTAAACTTGCAGACTATAAGACAGACGTGCACAATGATTGGTGTCCTGGATGTGGGGATTTTGGAATTGTCAATGCTATACAGATGGCTTTGGCGGAGATGGGAGTACAAAGAGACAAGGCAACAATCTTTTCTGGAATTGGTTGTTCAGGTAAGACATCTCATTTTATCAACACTTATGGTATTCATACATTACATGGGCGTGTCTTGACATTTGCACAAGGCGCAAAGATTGCAAATCCTGAGATGACTGTAATTGCTGTTGGTGGTGATGGTGATGGTGATGGTTTAGGAATTGGCGCAGGTCACTTTGTTGCAGCTGGAAGACGTAATGTCGATATGACTTACATTATTTTTGATAATGGTGTTTATGGATTAACAAAGGGGCAAGCATCTCCTACTCTAAAACTAGGGGAGAAGACAAAGTCATTGCCTTCTCCAAATACAAATTTCAATGTTAACCCAATAGGTCTTGCAGTTGCAAGTGGTTTTACTTTTGTTGCACGTGGATATTCATATGATGTTAAACATCTCAAAGATTTGATTATTCAAGCAGTAAAACACAAAGGACTATCCTTTTTGGATGTACTGCAACCCTGTCCTACTTACAATGATATCAATACAAGAGACTGGTATGCAGGATCTGACTTAGTAGATGAGGCACAAAAAAGGCATTCAAGAATTTACAAACTTGAGGACACAAAATACAATCCTGTAGTTCATTATGCAGGAGAAGCAGAAGTCAACGAGAAGATGTCACAAGCACTAATAAAATCACTAGAATGGGATGCCAAAATACCAACAGGTGTATTTTACAAAAATGAAATTGTAGGGCCACACGCATTTAGATTATTAGACAAGATTCAGAACTATCTTGAGAATCCACCAGCATTTCAAAGAATCGCAGACATGCAAGGAAATCCTGCCACAGACATTTCTGAGACTTTGGACCATTTGATGGTTGATCAAAACACAAATAACTAGGATTACATATAATCATGGAAAACAAAAATGCAAGATAATAATAAAAAGAAATCAGGACAGTTTCCATAAGAATTCCTGAACATATTACATCGGAAATTGAAAAGGATACAGAGACCAGATTTGCTTCTACAAATGTTTTGATCAATCAAATGCTACATCACTTTACAGAATGAGACAAATATAGAGAAAAATGATAATGTTTCCAATTTCATTGGATATTATTAAATCAGTTCTAATTGATGCTCCAGAATCTAACCTGTCATAATTGGCAGAAATGGTTTTTCGTTATAAATTAAATTGATTTGTTCAAGCTGATTTTACAATAAACATCTCCTAAAGTTTTTGTAGATGTAATTTACAATAACTTTAGCGTTTCATCTATTATTTTTGTATGATCAGCCTTGACGTCAGTAGTTAGATAGATCAGATGTTCTTTTCCCATAGGAATGGTAATGCGCTTAATCTTAGCATATTCTGCTAAAACATATTTGCCTTCACCAATCTTGTCAGAAAGATCATTACGTGCATTCCAAGAATCTATTGCTCGTTGAAGCGACTTTTTGCTTTCGTCTGAAGTCAGAACATTTGTTACACCTTCACGATGACCAGTATGCTCAATCTTTCCATCTTTGTTTGCTATTGTAGCATATCTAATCTGAGGGTCAATGTTCATGATTTTATCATACAATGCTTTGGAGTCCATCAAAGATTATAGGCATTAATAGGTGAAAAGTTTTTTGCTTTTGTAGACACCATCATTTTTGAGACAGTTGTGATGTGCCTCTTTTTTTAACATAATTTCATTATGTAAATTTAATCCATAAATACTGAGAAATTTTATAGACGTGATCAGAACCAAAACAGAACACAAAATCTTGATTACACAAATGTTCAAAAATATGGTGTTAGATGTTAAATATCTCAGATACTAAAACTGTTTGATGTCGCTAGACATCCAATATATCAAATAGACTGCGTAGCCCTGCAGAAAAAATGGCAAACAGGCATTTGATCTGACAAGGGAGTGGACTCTCAGAGTTCTGTGAATAGGGTTACACCATTAATTTTATCACAAGATTATAGAAACAGAATCTAGAATCAACGTGTTCAAGATGTGAAAACAAACCTAATCATGTGTTGTTTAAATTGTTCTGAAATTGTTATTTATCAAGAGATGTAATAGCTACTAATGGATGAAGAGTTACGCAGAAAGATAAAGGAAGCAAAGTCACTTTATGAAAAATATGTTCAGATGATGGATGAACATATGGTCAAGGAAAACATGACCGATGAGGATTTTAATCGGAGAATCATGAAGGTGTATCATTGTATGATTAGTGCATATGATGAGATTAACCAAGAAATTGGACTTTACTATAACAAATGATGATCTTTTTTATATGAATTATTTTCAAAGAAAATAAAATATCAAAATTTAGATAGTTTACAGATGCTACAAAATTCATCTAATTAATTTATAAATTATTTTACATAGATCTGCGCTATATGTACTTCAAATATAATCAAAATCTAATCACTTACAACCACACAAGTGCATTCTTGGAGTTCCATTTCGAGTCACTTTATTCAAGTGGTTCAGGATGTCCTTTTCCACGAAGTGCAAAAAGTATTACTGCTAGTGTTATTGCAACTCCAATTGCAGCACCACATGCTGCAAGTCCAGCTTCTGCCATGAAACACTTGACACAAAATCAACAATAAACATGATGGTATTAAAATGTGAAATTTATTTAATTTAATGTTGTAAAACCTGATACATTTTCATTATTTTATTGTTCTACTTTATTGAGGATGTGATCATACTAATTTCAGATTGAATATATATGACACAAAATCAATTTCATGTGCAATATGTAAACAAGTAATTGGTGAAGTTGATTTTGATGCAGAAATTATTCGTCCAAAATGCGGTCAATGCGCAAATCCAACTCCTCATGTTAAAGATAAAATGCCATACTTGATTTACATTAATGCTCTAACATCATTAACAAATAAAATATATTATTTTTAACTGTTTGAATTTTTAGTTAAAAATTAAATATTTTTAAATATTTTTACTGGTTTTGTTTAAATATTTTCCAAACAAATTTTTTCT
This sequence comes from Candidatus Nitrosopumilus sp., assembly GCA_029864805.1. The sequence continues at coordinate 26,065 of JAOTSS010000012.1, forward strand.
ATGGAAACTGCTTTTGTTTTACTATCATGTGATCTTGGCTCTGAATCTGATGTTATTGAAGAACTAAAGCATATAGAATCAGTCAAAGAGACCGATGAAACATTTGGTGCGTATGACATTATTGCAAAAATAGAGAGTTCAAAGAGAGGGAGACTCAAAGAAATTATTAATTCGAATATAAGAAAAATCAATCATGTTCGTTCCTCTCTTACCCTGATGGAGATTTAGCACAAATAGCCTCTTCAATTATTTTGTATGTTATAAAATAATCGTCCATAGTATCGTGTTCTAGACTATGTTATAATACAAAATAATGCAATCGTAATTATCTCCAATACGCAATCACTTTGGTAAAAATACAACAAGATTGTGTTAATACCTAAAAACTGTGATAAACTCTGAGACATATTTTTGGAATCTGATGCGATTCAAAGTTTGTATTGTTCCTTAATGTTTGTTAAAAAATATAAATTAAATCTTAAAAAAAATCAAGAAATTTGTAGATTAACTTCAAATAACATTCTACTAAATTTATTATAATGTTACGGCATTACAAAAAATCATGTCTTGATTGTACAATGATTAGATGTGAGATAAATTGTAACTGTGATTGTCATTTTGACCCATGATACCAATAATAAATCTGCAGATTAGTTATCACAGAGAAAAGGATTTCTGAGAGATTGTCTATAATCTTTCAATAATTGATTTAAAATAAGATGTGAAATATTACTAGATTGGGTGTCTGACATCATCTATTTAAAACAATCCAAACTTATTTTTCATAAAAAATCCTTTCTGATTTTATTTGCTACACATTAAACGAACATCTTACAATTAAAAGTCAAAAATTGCTAGTCAACTAGTTTAGTAAAATAACATACAGTCAGCAACTAGAAGCCTTCACACAATATTGCGTGTTATAGTATGAAAGACCAATGGATATAGAATTAAACAAATGTTTGTGATTGGCACAATGATATTTTTATGTTATAATAGTACATTATCACCAGATAGTAATCAACTAGTAAAAATATCAAAAAGGTCAAAAATTGATGTTGGAACCAGAACATAGAGTTATCAATGGATAACTACTTGGTTTTGATTACTATCTACTCATTATTGTTAAACAAATTAACATATTTTAATTTCAACCATGCCCCTAAGATGCATTTGGAGAATTATGTTAAAAGCGTTAAAATTTTAAAGGACGTGTGTAATTTTAAATATTTTTAAACATCTTTTCAATATTTTTACTAGCTACAATAAATCACATTATCACGAAATACCTTGCATGTCAAAAAAATTAGAAGATAGTGAAAAAGAAGATCTTAGAGAGGAATTCAGGGAAAAGTTCAAAAAAAAGTTTAAAGAAAGAATTGCAAATGGTGAAGTGTTCGATTTTACATAGAAAATAATTATCACTAAATTAATCATGTTAGAGGTGCAATCAGTGAGGACCTGTTTTTGTTTGATTCTATAACTGAATTCAACTTCACAGGGACAACTACCATTTTGAGGATGAAAAGGGATGCAGATCGATGTAAGTCTAATTTTGGTTTAAATCATTTAATGCAAGATTACCATTAAAAAATAGTGCAAGAAGACAGATTATCTGAATGGTTTGTCCCAAAATTTGGTACTCGAAATTTTAAATTATCCATAGGAATTTTATTTTTGCCCTACACTGGAATGGTGATATCTTTTGCTATGTGGGGTTCACTTTCTGTAGACTTTACCCTTGAAAGGCTAGCATCCATTGGTTTACTCTATTTTTTTGCAATAGGAATATCTGCACATTGTCTTGACGCATTAGGAAGTAAGAAAAAACCTTGGGGTGAATTATCCCACTCAAAGCTTTGGATAGCATCAATAATTTCGTTGATCATATCCTTTTCTATTGGATTGTATTATGCATTTTTAGATTCTTGGTTACTGATTCCTATAGGAATATCGGAAGGGTTTTTTCTTTTTGCATATAATCTTGAATTATTTCGTGGTAAATTTCACAACAATTTATCATTTGTAATTTCTTGGGGAATTTTACCTGTTTTTGCAGGATCTTCAATTCAATCAAATTCCATATCTGTTGAAACCATAATATTTTCTGCAATTGCTGGTCTGGCAAGTTATATTTTGATCATTACATCTAGAAAGTATAAAGAATTAAAAAAAGAAAAAGCAAGTTATAAAATATATTACAAAAAAGAATTAATCCTCAAAACTGTAAGTTTAGTTGTAATATCTGGCACGATCTTCTTTTTTGTTTTAAGGTATCTTTAATTCAAATGAAGGAGGTAGATTAATGTTGAATACATCTTCAGAAGTTTTGTTAAATAAAATCTTAGATGCCCCTGTAGGACAGGTGGTTACTGTTCTTGGGGAGAACCTCAATTGTAATATCAAACTAAATGTTGTAGAACAGAATACTGTTACTGCTAATCAATTTGTGAGGAAAGTTTCAATTACTGCGCAAGGATTTCCAGTTATCAAAGCTAATGTACAATTTGACTCTACCATATTACCTGATTTTATCATGAATGATCTTTTGAAGAAAAAGCGGGGTATTGGGACAATTCTTAATGTAAATAACATTAAAGCTACTAGAAAAATTATATCAATGGTTCAAAATCCTAAAGAAAATAATGCATCAAGAAAATATGAAATTATTCATAATGGAATCGTTTGGTTTACCATATTTGAAGAAATAATGCTAGGAAATTTTGGTTCCTATAATAATAGATGAAGTACCACATGTCAAATTTTGTGTATGTATTTTTAATCCATAACCCCTCATGATATCTTCATAATCTTTAACCCATTTGGTGGTTCTTATCAGATGAGGTAAATCTACAAAGACTAGTTTCCAATTGGGCAGAAAAAATCCTGCCAAATAAAGCACTTTGAAATAAAAATTCCAGAGTTTTTGTATTAATTTATTTTTTGGGTATGTAAAATCATGTAAAATTATTTTTCCGCCTTCATTAAGATGTTCAAGACAATTTTTGACAAGAACATCGGGTGTGCAGTATTTTGGTAAGTATGATGCAGTAATACAGTCAAATTTTTTTCCTAGATTGAGGTTTTCAGCATCTTGGTTTACAAAAGAAATTTTTTCATATGACATTAATTTTTCTTTTGCCTTTTCAAGATAGTTTTTAGTGACATCTACACCTATGATTTTTGCATGGGGAATCTTTTCTCCAATTTGTTTTGTAAGAATACCAGTACCGCAGGCAAGATCTAATACAGATTTTTCAGCGGATAATTGTTCCAGAATTTTATTTTTCCAATAACTATCTTTCCCAAAAGTAGTCCAGTTTACTATATTATCATATGAATTAGCGGTATTGTTGAAAAATTTTGGAATAAGATCTTTGGGATTGTCTTTAATCACAATGATAATCAGATTTTTTATCTAAAGTACTTTAAGTTGATCTTTAGTCAAAGTCCATAAAGGATTGAACCATTTATCTATTTTACATCGTCCGGACTAGGATGCCCACTTGTCTCAAAAAAGTTCCAAATATGTCTAAAATTTCATACTATGAAGATTAGCATGGAATCTTTATAAGAAAAACTGACCTAGTAGAGTGACTAGTTATGGAAAAACCAAAAGAGGCTTGAAAAAATCATTCAAAACGCTCCTTGTCTAAGTGATAATAGATCTGTTATTGAAACTTTTGACAGTCTCGGCGGACTCTAAACTTCCAATCACCTACTACAAAACAAAAACACTTCAAATCCAAGAAGATTCCTCTAATAATTCAAAAAAGTCGTTGAATTAATACAAACCATCCTGAACCTTTGATGATTGCATTACTCTCTTAACTTTGGAAGAATCCAAGTGAATTGGAATCTAAATTGAGGACTGAACTAATTTAACAAGTCATCCAGAGAGAATTATTTGAAATTGTTTTACAGCAAATAATTGCTAGATATATTTTTCATTTTCTTTCTCATTTCAACATATTCTTTATTCCACGTGGGTGTGAAAATTAATGCCTTAACTATATCCCCGATTATGGTGAGCTGGGATATGACTAGTAGTGATTTTATCGTATCCTCGTGGTACTGATATTAAACAAAAAAATCATTTGTAAATAATCATACAAAGATACTTGTCAGATACATTACAAGCATCCCAACTGCAATTCCAGAAACAATGGAGGCACTTGAAAGACTATTCTCATTTTCATCCCGAAGCCATTTCATTATAATTACAATGACCTGAAAGATGGCGCCTGCTCCAATTGACAAAAAGATGACTGCAGAAAATGGTGAGTACATGAATCCTCCAAGCCATGCACCAAAAATTGCAGGAGCTCCTGCTATCATTCCCATTGCTACAAGTTTTCCAATCACTGACTTTTTTTCTTTAGCAAGGGGGGATGCAATGGCAAGCCCCTCAGTTGTATTGTGCAATGCAAATCCCACAATAAGAAAAGTGCTCAGGGCTACTTGTCCAAGACCGATTGCTGCTCCAATTGCAAGACCTTCACCAAAATTGTGCAACCCAATACCTATTGAGATCATAAGTGCAATGGCTACAGGTTTTGCGTACGGAGAATCCTTTACTCTTTGGATTAATTTTTCACCAGAATAATGCAGTCCCAGAAATGACAGTATTGTAACTGTTGCAACCAACAAGATACCGTTGAAACTGTCTGCAAGATTTTCTGCAGATGCCTCCAAAGCCTCCTCTATAGAATCAATGCCTAAGAACAGCAAGAGGCCAACCGTTAATGCCATAAAGAAATGGTACTTGTTTTTGCTCAGTCTCCTGATGAAAGGAAGCCACATCAGTCCAATCATTACAGGAATAATTCCAACATATGTTCCAATTATTGCAAAGAATCCAATCAGTTCTAAACTTGGTTGTAACCTAGGTGCTGCAGCCTCTATCTCTTTTTCAAATCTTGTACCGTCCTCAATCGTGATTCCTATGATGTATGGCTCTGCTTCATTCCATACAAATGGTATTCTTACAAGTGCCGTCTCATATCTTTCCAAAAACCTGTCTGGTTCTACTGCTGCAGGTTGTATCCTGTCATTGATGTCTGCCATTACCACCTCTACTGGAATTGGGCCTGTGTTTCTGACAGTTGCATGTATTTCAGAATCTACAAAATCAACCATCTCAATTGTTATCTCTGGTAGTGGCACTCCAAGATCCAGAAGATCAGAACCTGGTCCAAAGATATACACCATCAGAATGACAATAAAGGCAAATGGAATCAGTCCACTGATGATTGTCTTTGCCCCTGAGGGTTTCTTATCAAGTTCCATATTCTGTTGCATCTCCTGTTGCTGGTGATGTTTCTTGTTCAGAATTAGAACCATCATCAGAAACTAGGAAGATTCCAACCCATCCTTTCTCAGAAAACTCCACCTTGTGTGCATGGAACAGATATTTTCCAGGATATTGGTATTCAAATTCCATGATTCCACGTTCAGTCTGAGACAAAGTAATCATATCAGTATAAAATGAAGGAACAAGATCAGTTCCAGTTGGATAATACTTGTATAGGTTACCATGCAAGTGTAAGTTGTTTATCGGATCAAACTCTACCATGTTAACCACGTAAATGCGAATCAGTTCATTTGTTTTAATTTGAATTGGATGATGTTGATAGTAAAACGGAATTGTATTTGCAGCATAGAAATTGTTTTCGGTATCAAAATCAGTATCCAATCCATTGAGGACCATTACCATCTCATCGGCTGGTTCCCTACCCTCTTTTGGATCAACAATGAATACGCCGTACAATCCGTGGACAATGTGTTCTTCAAGTGGCATTACGTGGCAGTGATACGGATGAACACCTGCAGGACCTGCAATGAATTCATAGGTGAATCGTCCTCCACCACCACCAACAACCTCAAAGACACCATCCATTTCAGCTGGATGTATTCCGTGAAAGTGCATGGTGTGTTCTTTTGAGCCATTGTTTATGAAATTTATTCGAACTGTATCTCCTTCGGTCGCACGAATGGTAGGTCCTGGAACGCTCCCATTAAACGTCCAAGCATTGTAAAATACACCTGGAGATACCTCCATAATCTTATCATCTTCTGCAACAATGGTGTACTCTCGTAATGTCGTACCATCTGGCAACGGAGATGTTGTACCGTAATCAAAATCCCTTAGATACTCCATTGGATCAAACTCCATGGTCGCTTCAACGTACAGTGGATCGATTACCTCACCTGTAGTCCTGACAACTGCTCCTGAATGAGTAACAAAGACCTTTTCATCGGATTGTGCCTTGATAGATTCTGGAAAAACAAAGAAAACAGAAGATATTACTACAACTGCAATTAGAGAAAAGATCATTATAGAACGGGAATTGAAAGAAGACTGCTTCATTGTTAATGCTCTTTTATGCTTTATACAGAATATAAATTTAGCCTAGGCTAACTTTTTTAGTCTTTGGCAAATTTATAGTTAGATCTTTAAAAATATTAAAACTCAAGAATTAGATTTTCGAAATTCAGAGAGTAACTCAGGTTTTGATTTTAAAAACAGTATGAACTTTCTGAGTTGTTTTGTGGTTTTTGGATTTAAGTGATGTTCTATTCCTTCTACATCCTGGTTTGCAGTAAAACTATCTATGCCAAGCATCTCCAAGAATTCTAATAGATCACTGTGTTTTTGCCTTATCTCATTTGCAATGTTTTTCCCCAAACGAGTCAGATTTAACCCATGATATTTTGTGTAATCAATGTATTTTTCCTCATCCAGCCTTCGTAGCATTTTGGTAACGCTTGGGGGACTCACATTCATGTATTTTGAAATATCCAATGGAATGGCATATCCTTTGAGTTCTACCAGTTCTGAAATCACTTCCAAATAGTCCTCCATTCGTGTTGTAAATCTTGAAATTTCCTGACCATGAACTTTTTTTATGGATTCAAGTCTTTCATCTTTTTTGCTGGATTTTTTGGTCGGAGAATTCACTGGATTTACTTGATTTACTTGGATTTTTAATTTATCTATTTTTTGATTAAATTTAGATGTATGATCATCTTTTGTAACATGGATGTAAAGACTAATTTAAAAATCAGTCAGAAGGTTTTATTGATTTATTGAATTGTGAAAACATTTTGGCATATGATTCCATCACCACATAGACATAGTTGTCAAAGAATTGTATTGCAGAGATTCACATCTTGACGTATTCATCGACGAGTTTTGTTACCATGTCAATGTTCTCAGTATGATTATTTTTCTTAACTTGATTTGTTTTGATTATCTTGATTGTTCATGATGTGTATTTTCCAAATTTGCATAAAAGCAAAACGTATGATTTCTCGGAATGATCTAAATACTATTTCTGCAAAATTGTAACTAGTCTTCATTGGATCTGTCATCAAAGTAACTAACCGTTGTTGGTCTTAAGATCCAAAATCTTTTTGAGATTTTGTTTACTTCCAAGGATCTGATTCCTCTTTCCAAGATTCTACTCCTTTATCTACGTCAAGAGACTTACTGTTTTTGACATCTGCTAAAACACACTCATCAGAACAATGGCTAAGTTCAGGATGTTTCATAACTTTTCCACACTTTTTGCAAAACTTACCCATGTAAATAAAAGACAATTCAATAATAAACCCAATTCGAAGATTATCATATTTGAAAATAAATCATATGTTGGAGAATTGTCTTAAATCTGTCGAAGAACCGATTCCTACAAACTGATGGCATAAAGAACAAAAACTTAGTTTGGTACAATAGGGTATTTTATAATCCCATAATGTGGCAAAAAATTTCTCTCAATTCTAGTCTGAACCCTTTATTTTTACAAATGCCTCATGGTGAACACTCAAACAACATGAACATTGTTTCATAGTTACGAGTTCAAAATGTTTAAAGTTAATTGATTAAACAAGAATTATGAATAATAACACTGAATCAAAAATTCGAGAATCTGGAATTCCAACTGCTGAAATAATATCTCATTTTAGAGAAAAATGTAAAGTGTGTGGTCATCATAGAATTATGCATGATGAACTGGGAATCTGTGAAGGTGTTATGAATAAACCCTGTACTTCTGGTTGTGATGGTTTTGTTCCAGAATAATCATTCTATGCTGCAAATCATGATTTCTAATTCTTTAATAATGTATTTTTTGTAAATTGTATATGGATTCAGAAAAAAAAGAAAATAGGATCTACCCTCAAGGTTATGAGCCTGGAATAACTCCTGATGTATCTAATGATAACACTAGAAATCAACTTTTAGATTTTATTCTACAATCTGGACCTTCTGAAGTTGTAGACACTGATTTATTTGCTGTAATGGCAAAAAGACGTTCTACGAGAAAATTTTCTGACAAACCAGTAGAAACCACTAAAATAGATAAAATTATTGCAGCTGCAGATACTGCACCTACTGCAGGAAACTACCAGGGATTTGAAATATTCTATGTAAAAAGTCCTGAAAAGAAAAAACTTCTAGTTGGAGCCTGTAATAATCAACCATATGTTGATGCACCTGTGGTGTTGGTTTTTTGCAAAAATCCATCTAGAGTAAAATTTGATTTTCCAGAATACATCCTTGCAAAATTTGCAATACAGGATGCAACCCTTGCAGCAGGATACTCTCAACTTGCATCACAAGCATTAGGATTAAGTTCAATTTGGATTGGAATGTTTGACGAACAAAAAGTGATGAAAGTAGTTGGAACTGATCTTACTCCTTCCTCTGTACTATGTATTGGATATCCAGAACAAACAAAATTCCCAAAACCAAGAAGAAATCTCAAAGATTTGGTTCATGTAGTATGGTAGACTGTCTAGACTTATTATCTTTAAATAATCATAGTTTGATGTTAGATTCATGACTGATGCATACGTGATGCTAAATTGTGAATTGGGTTCAGAAGAAGAGATCCTTGAACAGTTAAAGCAGATTGAACAAGTGGTAGATGTCTTTGAAACAATAGGCACTCATGATATGTTGGTAAAATTACAAGCTGAGAATTTTGAAAAAATACGCGAAATTATTTCTTGGGATATCCAAAAGATGAAAAATGTACGCTCTACTGCAACTCTGATAAAAAAAGAGAAATAGCAGTAACTAATGCTTGAAAATTTAATAAATATCATTCATGATAAATTTTCATGGTTGATGAGAAAAATGAGATTGAAAAACTAATTGATAATATGATATCTAGTGGAGATGAACTAGTTAATAATCTAAAAGTCGTTCTTCCTGATTCATTGGCTGAATCGATGACATTGTTTCACGAATCAAATGTTTCAAATCTAAAAAAAATCCGTGCATTTCTTAACAAATGAATTAGAAGGAATGATTACTATGATTTCTGCTATATCTTTTTTAATAATAAAATGATATTTCTGCTATGACCAGATCTCGCACTATCACAATCACTGTAAACAAGAGAACAGGTGATGCATTTGATGCCATTTTACAAGCTCCTCCAAAGATGATGCCTGACGCAAAAATTAACACTGATGGATGGTGGTCATTTACCGGACCTCATGGAAAATCTAAACTGAAATTTAGTGAAAATAAATCGCTTGGAATTTTGGATCATCAGTTTATTGATGAAGAATCCACTTGGGATGTCCCAATGAGGATAGTCTCCAATGGTGATTTTTCGGATGTGGTGATAACTCTTAACAAACCTAATGAATTAACTGATAAACAATTTGATCAAAGAATGTCTGAAATTGGCGACATGGTAGTTTCAATGAAAAATATCATTGAATCATATTGATTCTTATATTTAGCAAAATTTCAAAAATTAATTCCTTGCTAGTCCAGCGAAAGTCATTTCTTAAGCTTAAATGTAAATTTGGTTGTACAATACTGAGAAAATATGCCTTACGAAGAAGTTTATTTTCAAAGAATGGATGAGGACAATCACGAAGATTATCCAAAATTAAAAACTAAAAAGTCTAAATGATTTATCCTCATTCTTCTTGATCAGAATCGTCTTTTTGTTTTTTACTGGGTCCTAGCATGTCTTCTGGTTTTACTTTGTTGTCCCAATCTCCTTTGACACCTTTAACTAATGAAATAATTCCTGCCCCAATTAGAGATATGACCACTACAAAGAATACTGTTTGATCAAATATTTTAAAAGAGCAACTGATCTCAACTGGTGGTTTATAGTCAAAATATTCATAACAAGTTCCAAATTCATTTGATTCAAAAGTAGCAGCCTGAAAATTATGTCCAAATACCCCCAAAACAAGAAATCCTGTAAACACAAGCACTATGCCAATAATGACAAATCGCATATCACTCATATTTTTTTTCTTGCTTTATCATATTTACATTTTGACTTAAAAATTATCTAGTATTATTTCTCAAGAATTATTTTTAGATTTTTAAGTGATGCGTCATAAAACGAACCCATAAATGCAAGAAATTCTGTAAATTGTTTTTCAGACATTTTCTTGCTGTTAATATATGATTGCCATGTTAATTCAACGAGTTTGTTAGATTTCCCTTTAATTGAAATTGTCGCAACATATACTCTCAGTGGCAATCCTTTAGTTGCAACGTATGAGAAATATTCTCTGTCTTTCCATGCCACAACATGCTCTTCTATTTCATTCCTATCTGTAAAAGTAATTAATCTAATTGCTCCTACTCCTCTTTTCTTTTTAGAAAGATAAACTGTCTTTTTTACATCTACTAGCCACGTTGGCAATCCCACTATGTTGCTAATTTTTCTCCAAACTTTGTCTTTTGAAGCCTTTATTTTGATTATTTTTTTAACTGTTCCAGTATGAAATGATTTTTTTTGAGTCTTTATCATATTGTCTAATTTACTATGGCTAAATTTTAAATTTTAGTTGTACAACCATTTTTAATCCCCCACGTCATATATCATCAAATGGTCTTTGGATGGGGTAAAAAGAAGCAGGAGACAAAACCAATCGAAGAAATCCCTACTGAAAAGCACATTCCTCTTTCTGATGTGCCAAAAATAGTTACAGAACTTCAAAAATTAAGGAAATCTCAAACTCTTTCTGATATTAAAAATCTGAGAAATGCTACTGCACCATTAATTGATGATTTGACAAATATTGGAAAAATGCTTGAAAAAGACAATCTCAATGTTGATGATATTGACAAACATCTGGCAATTATTGTAGTTAGAGGAAAAAAACAGGTAATTGATATAATTAAAAAAGGTGTGACTGGTATTCCTGAAATTTCATCTATTGAGAATGCACGTGAATTAGATTCTACTTTGAATCAAATCTTGAAAAAAGTTGGTGATGTTTTAGGAAGGCAAACCCGAGTAATCCATATTTTTGCAAAAAAATATGCTGCACAATTAAAAAATAATCTTGAGGTAATGAACAAAAATCATTCCGAAATTCACCTGATTCTAAAAAATTTTGACGAAACAAAATCAATTTCTGATGAAATCACTGACTCTCTCACTCAAATTAAAACTCTAAATCAAATTCGTACAGGAAATGAAAAAAAGATAATTGATATAAAAGAAAACATCATCTCGCTAGAAAAAAAGATTTTATCTATTCAGACTTTTATTGACGAAATAAAATCATCAGAAAATTACAAAAAATATCTTGCATTAAAAAAGAGTTTAGATGAATTTAATAATCAAAGAACAAAAATAAAAAATGAGATTGACACTCAATTTACAAAAATCTCTCGTCCTTTGAGTAGATATGAATATGCTTCATCTTTAGATAAGGATCAAAAAAATATTTTGACTAAACTAAATACTGATCCGTTTGAAATTCTTCTCCCAAAAAATAAGGATTCTATAATCGTAATTTTAGAAAATATTAGAAAAGCAGTATCTTCTGGATCTATTTCAGTAAAAGATATGGATAAGACATTGTCTCACATTACTGAAACTGAAGAGTTACTAGATGGGTATGTAAAGCAGATTTCTGATTATTTTAAAAAATATGAACAATTGAAAAATGATTTGAATTCTCTAAAACCTAATAATCTTATTTCTTTAGAAAATGATCTTGAAAAAAATACTTCATTTAAAGAAGATGCCGAATTAAAATCAAAAACCATTCAAAATGAAATAGATGAAATTCTCTTAAAGATTCCGCAATTTATTACTAAAATTGAAGAAAAATTAAGAAAATTTTCAAATACAAAATATATTTTAGATTCATCTTAGATTAAATTAGTTTGATATTGTAGTTACCTTGTGATTTTCAAAAAGAAGCATTTTGAACGTAGAGTTTTGATCCAAAAAGATGTACTTGATAGTATTCTGTCTTTTTGCCACATGAAACATCCCAATGAAGGGATTTTGATATTAAAAGGAAGATCAAAGAATGGGGAAATTATGATTGATGGACTTGTAATTCCTCCATTTAGTGAAACCGGTCCCACTTTTGCAGGTTTTCCCCATTCATTTTTACCCTTTGATATGAGTTATCTTGGAATTGTCCATTCACACCCAAGTGGTTCTGTAGAACCATCCGTAACTGATTTGCATAATTTCTTTGGTTTGGTTTCACTAATTGTAAGGTCTCCATATGATGATGATTCTATTTTTGCGTGGGACAGTAACGGAAATAAAATCCCCCTCTCCATAATCTAAAAATTATCTGTGGTGTAAACTGAAGACAACTGACAAAACTTTATAACCTTTTTCAAAGTACTTTTTATTGAATTGTTTAATTACAAGACTTATTTGCTTTTTCTAGGTGCGTCTCTTGCTATTAGCATTGGGTTGCAGATGGTATTGCCATTTCCGTATGGGTTGGGCGCGGCACTTGCAATATTTATTGTGTTTCCATTATTTTTAAGAAAACGATACATGAGTCGTATGCGTGGATATAGTGGTGATTCTGGAACTGGTGGTGGATTCTTTGGAATGGGTTCTCAAGGGGGCTCCGGTGGAGTTAGGTACGTTTGTCTTGTTTGCAACAACAAACACAAGGGCGGCACTTGTCCACGATGTGGATCAAAAATGCAACGTGCAGATTTTTGAAGATATACAATGTCTCTGGATGAAATTCGTAAAAAAGTAATCTTTCATAATTCTGTTGATGTATGGATTGCAGCATGTAAGGAAAAAAATATTCCTTGGACAAATACTGATGATTACAAAAAATTCATTGCCCACTTGCTCAAAAACAATTTGAATCTAAAGGCATTCAATCTATGTGCTCATGAGGCAGGAGCAACAGAAGATGAAAAAACAAAATTTACTGAGATTTTGGCAGAAACGAAAAAAGATCCAAATTCACTAACATATACTATAAAACTCAATGATACATCTTTGGATATTATTCGAAGTTATAATTTCTAATTATCTTTTGAGTTTTGGATTAATAATTGCATCAAGAGCATTTCCTATAAACACAAAGGCAAGTCCTGTTATTGCAATCATTATACCAGGCGGCATAATCCACCACCATAATCCTCTTGCAGCTGCTCCAAATGTATTGGCATCATGTAAAATTTGACCCCAAGTTGGAAATGATGGATCTCCTAATCCTAGAAAACTTAAACCAGCTTCAGTTGTTATCGCCGCTGGAACTGAAATGGCAATACTTGCAAATACATATGGGAGTAATTGTGGTAAAATGTGTTTGAAAATTATTTTGGAGTCTTTTTGACCCATAATATTTGCAGCATCTACATACCCTCTAGTTTTAATTTGAATCGACATACTTCTTGCTACTTTTGCAATTCCGACCCAACCAAATATCATCAAAAAACCAATCATCAAAAATATGCTGTTGCTAATTGTCACTGAAAGTATAATGAGAAATGGAAGTGCAGGCAGTGCATAGATTATATCATTAAACCTCATCATTGTTTCGTCTGTTTTTTTACCCTTAAACCCCGCATAGACGCCATATAGTAAACCCAAAACTACTGATGCAATAGAAACAACAATCCCAATGAATAATGCAAGTGGGGTTCCCCAGAGTAACCCTATTGCCAAGTCTCGTCTTAACTCGTCGGTACCCATTATTCCGAAAGCTTTTCCTCCAATGATTAATTTTGATTCGTGAATTTGATTTTCATAATTCACCCCATACAAATCAACCAAAAAAATATAATTTCCTTTAAGAGGTTCATTTGTTTGTATTTTTGAAAATACGATATCTTCTGATGATAGTCTATCCAGAGAAAATTGAAATTTTTCTGACTGTAACGATAAATTTTTCTTTATTGCCTCATCTGTTGAAAATATTCTTTCACTGTGAATTGTCTTCGAATTAGAATGTGGGAGGGATGCTGACAATAATTCTAGTTTCACCCCGTCTGGTCTAATTACTGACATTTTCAATAATGGTGAACCCAAATATTCTGATGAAAATACATATAGGAAATCATTTGGGAAATAATCGTAATCAAAATTCAATCCAAATTGATGTGAGGTGAGAGATATCTCCTCTTGTGAAATTGTTTGAATGTCTGGATTCTCTAAAATTTGGTGTTCTGGAATCTTTTCAACCAGAAACATGTTCACCCAAATTGGTGTCGCTGCCTTAGGATATAGAATCCAACTACCTGGATTATTCCATTCTTGAAATGTTTCAACTGGAATTACGATCATTGCAATAATTGATGTTGCTACAAGTACTATGAGAATTGTTATTCCTGCAATCCCCATTTTACTCTTAAGAAACTCTTGTTTTATTTCCTGAGGTGTTATTCCGCTCATTGCCCTGTTCTCACCCTAGGATCAAAAAACCCATAAAGCAAATCTGCAATAAATATGCTGATTAAGAAGAATACTGTGATTAAATATGTAGCTCCGATAATTACTGGAAGGTCCATTACTGTGATTGCTTCAAAATACAACCTGCCCATTCCTGGCCAATCAAACACTGCTTCTGTAATTATCGCACCACCAAGAGAACCTGATAAACTTAGAGCTAATATGGTTGCAATTGGAGGGGCTGCATTTTTTAAAGCGTGTACATAGATAATTTTTTTTTCTGAAATTCCTATTGTTTTCTTTGCATTAATGAAATCTTCTTGCATAATGCCTACCATGAAATTTCTTACCAAGTATGCCCATGATCCAAAACCAATCAGCACAATTGTGATTAACGGCAATGCCATGTGATATAGCAAAGAACCAATGTATCTAGGATCTGATGATGGGATATCTGGAGTTGCTCTTGCAGGAAATATCTGATATGTAAATGCAAACAAGAATATCATCAATATTCCTATCCACCAAACAGGAAAACTAGAGCTAATTATTGCAAAACTAGATGTGATTCTGTCAACAATGGAGCCTACTTTACTACTAGACAAAGCCCCTAGAAAGATTCCGATTATTGAGATAATTATTGTTGCAGTTGTAAAAAGCAAAACTGTTCTTGGAAGTTTCTCAAAAAGTATATCTTTCACATTTGATGATCCTTCATCACTTGTTAGGAATGTTGCATGACCAAAATCTAATAGTAATATCTTATACATTGTAACTCCTATTCTTTGAGGAGAGTGCCATGGTTTATCTAGTTCTAAAACCTTGATCCTTTGATCTATTTGGGCTTGAACAAATGACTCAAATTCTTCTACTGATGAAAAACTCTCTGCAATTGCAGGATTTTCTGCTATCTCGGCTCTAACCTGAAAAACTATTCCTTGCTTTAGAATAGTGTCCATATTAGAGCCTACAAGAGAAATAGTAATCAATAATGTAATCATCAAAACTCCAAACATTGTAGCCATTCTTGTGGCCACATACCTTTTCATACTCAATATTCTCAAGGAGCGAATTGGCTTATAACAATAGATGTTTTCCCACAGTTTAATTACGGCCAATTTTTATTCCAATCAGAAAGACATGTCCTTTGATAGAGAAAGAGAAATGTTCACCGCAAAATGCGGTGACTGTGGAAATGATTGTCAAGTACCATTCAAGCCAAAAGACGACAGACCTGTTTATTGCAGAGAATGTTTCCAAAATCACAAA
>JAOTSS010000013.1 GCA_029864805.1 Candidatus Nitrosopumilus sp.
AACTGACATTACTAATGACAGATTACAAAATCTTAAAGGAATAGATGCTTTTGTTCAAGTCGCATGTCCAAGAATATCTACAGATAATCAATTTGACAAGCCAGTTTTGTCATCACCACAAGCAAATGCACTTCTTAAAATTTTACGAAATGAAAGTATTGATGAATATCTAGAAATTCCACATTGGTTGTAACTATGTTACTAGATTTTTGAATCTAGTGTTATCAGATAATTTTTCAAAGGATTTAGATTTTTTTGCCTTGATTTTAAATTGCAATCCCTGAGCAATTGCCTGTTCAAGTAGATCAAGTGCTTCATCTATTTTTGAGAGCATTACAAGATTACAGGATTTATCAAATAATACATTACCATTATCAGGATAATCATTTAATATGCTATTACAACACAATATAGATTCATCAAATTTTTTCATGGAAAATAAAATTCGTTCTTTATGATATAATGCAATGTTGTATTTTGGATTATTCTTCAGAATTTTATTACATAAAGACAATGCTTCAATAAAATTTCCTATTTTACGAAGTAATGAGATTTTATTAACCAATACTGAAAAATCGTTAGGACATATTTGTAATGCAGAATCATAACATTTCATAGCATTATCAAAATCCTTGAGTTTACTTAGAGCATATCCCTTATTGTTGAGGGAACTTAGGTGTAATGGATTTTCATTTAAAATTTTATCAAAATATGAAATTGCTTCGCTTAATTTTCCTTGTAAAAATAATCTATTTCCCTTATCTAAAATTGAATATGTTTTTGGATCTGTCACTATTCATCAGAATTTGGTTTCATGATAATTTTTCCAAAAAGGCCTTTGCCTGTAAGCATTTTTTTGTGAGCCTCTGCTGCCTGTTCTAAAGAATAGACAGAGTCAATTATTGATTTTATTTTTCCTTGGGACATCCAATAGAGTCCCTGTTCTAATTCAGCCCTAGTTCCTTGAGTTGAGCCTAAAATGTTGATGCCTTTAAAGAAAATATGACGTAGATCAGTTTTTGTATCATATCCTGTAGTTGCACCAGTTGTAACAATGGTTCCACCATAATTCAGTAATGTCAGCTCTTTATTCCAATGAGAACCACCAATATGTTCAAAAATTACATCAACTCCAAGTACGTCTCCATGTTGTTTTGGAATTTTTTTTGCAATTGATCTTACTTCTTTATGCCAATCCTCTTTTCGATGATCTACAGCAAAGTCTGCTCCAAGTTCTAATAATTGATCTAATTTGTCAGGGCTAGCAGTTGCAATTACAGTACATCCAAATAGTTTTGCAATTTGAATTCCATAATTTCCAACACCTGAACTACCACCCATAATCAAGACTAATTGTCCAGGTTGAATTTTTGCCCTTCCAACTAACATATGCCAGGATGTCAGTAAAGTCATTGATGCAGCAGCAGCTTCATCATATGATACGCCTTTGGGGATTTTTACAACGTTTACTTCTGGAAGATGAGTAAATTCACAATATCCACCCCAAAGTGGGCCTGTTTCAAAACCCCATATAGCTCGCTTTCTACAATCATATTCTCTTCCATCTGTACATGCTTTACAAACTCTGCAAGACATATTCCCATGAGATACTATTCTATCGCCAATTTTGATATTTTTTACATCACTACCAACCTCAACTACTTCACCTGCTGCATCTGTTCCAGAAATATGAGGTAATGGAATTTTCAATGGTTTGCCTCTCATACCCCAAATATCATCATAGTTTAGTGCTGCTGCTTTTACTTTGAAGACTACTTCATTTGATTTTGGTTTAGGCAACGGTATTTCTTTGATTTTTAAGATTTTAGAAAAATCATCATCAGTAACATATTCATCATATACTAGAGCTTTCATGGTTTTTTTTAGATTTTTAGAGATATATGATTTACCAAATAATTTCAGACCACAAACAATTATAATCATAAAAACAAAATTCTCAGCATGTCTGAAAACGCAACATTTCCAGGAGATAAAATAGCATCCATTGAAGAATATGAGGCAGGATACAATACATTTGATGATGGAGACATGGTTAGAGCAGCAACTATAGGTGAAAAAGAGATAGATAAAACAGCACGAGTTGCCAATATTAAACATCCAAAGCTTCTATCAATTCCTCAAGTAGGCGACATCATTATTGGAACAGTTGCAGCAGTAATGTCATCTATGATTGCAGTTTCAATTGATTACATTAATGGAAAACCTACAACGTCAAAAGTAGAATGTGTTTGTTCAACACGAAATTTGAGAATAAGAAATGTGGCATTGGTTAATGACATAGTAAAATTAAAAATTCTGAATCATCTTAATGGTACAATTCATGCAGCAATTAATGAACCAGATTTGGGAATTTTATTCACAAAATGTAGAAAATGTGGAGGAAAAGTTGTTCCAATGCGTGATGCTATAAAATGTACAGAATGTGCATGGATTGATGAGAGGAAACTTTCTTCTGGTTTTGGCAATAGTGATTTCATAAAATTGAGAGAGTAAGAAATGATTCATGTTTCGTTCCAAGGTGAACGAGGTGCATATAGTGAAGCTGCTGCAAGAGCATTTTTTAACAAAGAAATTGACACTGTCCCCCTTACAACATTTGCTGAAGTGTTAGAAAGTACATCTATGAATAAAACAGAATATGCGATTTTGCCCGTAGAGAATTCACTAGAAGGAAGCGTGGGAGAAAGTTATGATTTATTATATTCAACAGATCTAAATGCAATAGGAGAAATTTATCATAGAATAGAGCACTGTTTGATAGGAATCAGTACATTGGATGAAGTCGACACAGTTTATTCACATCCACAAGCTTTAGGTCAGTGTAGAAAATTTATCGAAGAGCACAGTATGAAAACAATTCCAGCATATGATACTGCTGGAAGTGTAAAAATTGTGAAAGAATTAAACAAGAAAAATTGCGCAGCTATTGCTAGCAAGAACGCAGCAGAAATTTATGAAATGCCTATTGTTTCAAGCAATATTGCAAATAATCTAAATAATTATACCAGATTTTTAATCTTGGCAAAAACAAGTAGTAACATAACAGGTAATGACAAGACATCGATAATTTTCTCTATTAAGCATGAGCCAGGATCATTATTCAGAATCATAGAGAATTTTTACAAAATCAATGTTAATCTTACAAAGATTGAATCAAGACCAACAAAAACAAATACGTGGGAATACAATTTCTATGTAGACTTTGAAGGACATAAAGAGGATTCAAAGATTTTAGAAATGTTAGAAAAGATAAAAAAAGATACTTTATTTTTGAAAATTTTAGGATCGTACCCTTCTGCGAAAATAACCTAAAATCCTTTAGGTTTTCTAAGCGTAAAACCCATACTAAATCCAATAATCACCATTCCAGATGTGATTACCATAAGATCATAAGTAAACCATATTGGATCAGAGGTTCTAACTAAAACTCCAGTAATTGTTAATTCAGTATTTCCTGTGTTTTGAATTAGTATCTCTGTTTCACCATCTTCCAAATGAGTCCAATCTAATGTTAACTCCTTTTTGTATGAAGTATTTGGAATCTGCAATCCATCGGAAGGACTAGTAAGTTTAAGATCAAATGCATCTCCATTAATGGTCATAGTTTGTTGTGTATGTACAGGGGCAGGGATTTTGTAGTGAGTAGAATCGCCAACAGCTACAACATAATTTTCATTAACGGTGATTGTTCCAATATGTAAAATTAAAGAATATCCTCCAATTGCAATAATTGCACTACCGATTATTAATCCTATTATTGTTCTTTTGGATAACATGCTTGAATTGTTTTAGATACTGCTTAAAAAATTATCTACATTTAATCATCTAAGTTTATCAAATAACTAATGATTTTGGCGTTCAAAATAAGATAGATATATGATTAATCAGTTCTACGCGAGCATTGTATCAAAAAATCAATATTTCAAAATATGAAAAACAAAACTTCAAAGTCAAAACCAAATGAATTAACCTTAACTACATCTAAGATGTAAAGATTTGATGTGCATTAGATTTCCATTTTTATTAAATTTTGATAATTCAGGAAGAGGTAAACAGCTAGAACAACAATGGTTCACTACATCAAAGAAACATCATGAGGCTGGCTTTCTGCAAATCCAGCTCTTGACATTTTGATAAATTCTGCATTTTCTTGCATTTGTGTAATTGTATGTGCACCACAATAACTCAAACCAGAACGTATTCCACCAGTTAGTTGCTTGAGAATGTCAGTAACGGTGCCTTTGTAAGGAACCATAGCTTCTACCCCTTCAGCAACATAATCATTAAGATCATCATCGAGGGAGATTGAACCTGTTTCTTTGGATTTTCTACCAATTGAGGCAGCTAAGGAAGCCATTCCACGATAAACTTTGAAACGTTTTCCATTTTTAGTTAAAACTGTCCCAGGAGATTCATCAGTACCTCCAAGCATACTACCAATCATTACAGATGAAGCGCCAGAAGCTAATGCCTTTGTTGCATCGCCTGAAGTTCTTGTACCACCATCAGAAATTATTGGAATACCGTATTCCTTTCCAACTTTTGCACAATCCATAACGGCAGTCAACTGTGGAACACCTGAACCAGTGATTACTCTAGTAATGCAAATAGAGCCAGAGCCTACACCAACCTTTACTGCATCAACACCTGCTTTAATCAAATCTTCAGTACCTTGAGCAGTTGCAATGTTTCCTGCAATTAATTCACATTTTGGAAATGCTTTTTTGATATTACGAATTGTACTCATTGCATTTTCACTATGACCATGTGCAATATCTACAACAAGTACATCTACACCTGCTTCTAAAAGAGATTCACTTCTTTCTAAAAAGTCACCTTTCACGCCAACTGCTGCTCCAACCAATGGACGGCCTTTCATATCTTTTGATGCATTTGGAAAATCGGCATTATTTGTTATGTCTTTACTTGTAATCAACCCTTTGATAAGTCCTGAATCATCAACTATTGGTAATTTTTCAATTCTATGTTTATGTAAAATTTCTTTAGATTCATCTAGAGAAACACCAAATTTTGCAGTTACAACATCTTTGGTCATTACATCTCCAATACGAAGTTTAGGATCTGCAAATAGTAAATCTCTCTCAGTAATTATTCCTATTAGTTTAGAATTTGAGTCAACTACTAAAAGACCAGAAATTTCCATATCATGAGCATAATCAAGAGCATCTTGAACGGACTTCTCAGAGGTAATTGAATATGGATTTTCTATCATAATGCTTCCTGAACGTTTTACTTTGAGAACTTCATGTGCTTGTTCTTCAATAGTCAAAAATCTGTGAATTATTCCAATACCACCAGCACGAGCCATGGCTACCGCCATAGTAGATTCTGTTACTGTATCCATATTTGCGCTTACCAAAGGAATGTTAATGGATATATTTCGAGATAATTTTGTAGTTAAATCAGTTTGACTCCTACTTGTAATATCAGAATATTTGGGTATGAGAAGAACGTCATCAAAAGTTAATCCTTCTTTAAATTCCAATGAAACCTTGTTGAGAAAGTTGAATATTGATTATAAGCCTTTGTGTTGTTTTGACAATTTAGATGCTATAGTTATTGCATCTTTAGTTGCCTGCACATTGTGAGTACGAATTATGTCAGCTCCATTAATTACGGAGATAGCCTCTGCTGCAATAGATCCAAATAATCGATCAGATGGATTTTTTTTCCCCAAAATATTCCCAAGAAAAGATTTGTTTGAGACTGAAATTAAAATAGGAAAATTTTCTTTTATAGAGTTCAAGTTTTGAATAATTGTCAGATCTCTTGTGATCCAATCTGATTTAATTTTGGTGAAAAATGGTCCTTGTCCTGTTCTTCGGAAAAACCCAATGGCAGGATCTAAAACAATTTTTTCAGATGGGATGTGAGAGTTTTTGGCAATTTTTATACTTTCTCTAAACAGTTTTTTTGTTGCAATAACAGGATTGTCTAAAACTGTTTTTGAGTCATATGCACATAAAATTAGAGACGGTAAAAATTTTGATACAACTTTTTGCATTTCTTTATCATATTTTAATCCTGAAATGTCATTAACTATTTCGACACCATTTTCCAAAGCATCTTTTGCTACTTTAGCTCGGCATGTGTCAACTGAGATTGGAAGATTGGAAACATTTTGAATTATTTTAATTGCAAAAAGAATTCTTTTTGACTCAGTTTTTTCAGATACCAGGGTAGACAGATATGGTGCAGTGGACATGCCACCCACATCAATAAAATCGGCACCGTCATTTTCCATCTCTTTTATTGAGTTTTTAATCTGAATAGTATTTGTGTGAATTGATTTTTTGTAAAATGATTCAGGACTTGTATTTAAAATTCCCATTATACGTACAGGATTTTTTTTACCTATGCCTACATTTGCAATTTTTGCCACATGGTTTATCAAATATAATGCAATTTGAGTCATATGATGATTTTAGGTTGGAAAAAGAGATACTCTGATATTTTAAAGGAATTCAAGTATAGTGAAAAAAAGGATATGGAGTCGGCTGTTCAGTTAAACTCATTTTTAAAAAAATCAAACATTAATGAAAAAATAATACGGTTAATTGAAGGAAAAACTATTTTTGTTATTGGTTCAGGTCCATCACTATCGACTGCAATTCCAAAATTAAAAAAATATAAAAAATCAATAAAAATTGCTGCGGATAGTGCGCTTAAAATACTTGTAGAAAATGGAATTATTCCAGACATCATAATTACAGATTTAGATGGGGATGAAAGCACATTAAAAAAAATTGCAAAAACAAAATCCATTTTTGTCGTACATGCACATGGGGATAATATTGAAAAACTAAAACTTGCAAAAAAATTTAAAAATTGTATTGGCACAACACAATCAAATCCTTTTAACAAAATTCAAAATTTTGGAGGGTTTACTGATGGAGATAGAGGAGTTTTTCTAGCTAATCATTTTAAGGCAAAAAAAATTATTTTATTTGGAATGGATTTTGGAAACAGAATTGGTAAATTTTCAAATACAAAAAAAATAGAAAAGAGAATAAAACTAATGAAATTAAAAAAAGGAGAATATCTTTTAGAATGGTTATCAACTATCACAAAATCAGAATTATTTACCACATCAAAATCGATTAAAGGATTTAAAAAAATATCATACAAAGAACTGGATATTATAATTACCTAGAATGCATTTAATACCCATACTCTATTAATCAGATTATGAAATTTTCAGAAGAGCAGGTAAAGGAAATTGTTGCTTTGAAAGAAAGTTTGATCGAGCAAATTGATAAACATCAAGAATCCATTGAGATGTTAGAAAAAAATATTACAGTTTTAGATTCATTCCTAAAAGATTCTAGTTTTACAAAAGCCTCTCAATTAGAAATTAAAAAAGTGGTTGAAATTCAAACCAAGCCAAAAAGTATAGAAAAACCTGTGGAAAATTCAATTCCAATAAAAAGAGTAAATGATGGCAAAATAATTGCTAATGCATATGTCACACCAGAGCAATTATCCATAGTTTTAGACAATGGAATTGAGATAAATGCAGATACTCCACCTTTCAAATCATTTTTTTTAGATAGAATTATTGGGGAAATGAAAAGAAAGGATTTTCAAGAAGCGGAGAATGGAAAAATTCAGAAGGAGTCAATTATTGATTATATAATAAACAAAAATGGGACAAATATTCGAGAAATTATAATTAAAAACTATAGGCAAAAAGAAAGAGTCAACGAGTTAATCAATACAGCAGGATGGTCATTAACTAGGATGCTGGAAAATATCAAAAAGTGATAATATGGATAAAATTGTAGTTTTAGACTTTGGTTCACAGTATAGCCATTTAATTTGCAGAAGAATAAGAGAATTTTCAGTTTATGCAGAACTTGTCCCGTATGACATTAGTTATGAGAAATTACAAAAACTTAATCCAAAAGGAATAATTTTTTCAGGAGGACCATCAAGTGTTTATAACTCAAACGCTCCAGTTCCTGAAAATAAAATCTTTGAAATGAATTTACCGCTACTTGGAATTTGTTATGGACACCAATTAATTGTAAATAAATATGGAGGTAAAGTAAAAAGAGCAAACAAAGAATATGGTTCATCGTTACTTACGATTGATAATGATAAAGATCTGTTGAATGGAATTGGGGAATCAGTTAGAGCATGGATGAGCCACGGTGATGAAGCAGAGAAAATTCCTCCTGGATTTCAGGTGATTGGACATACTGAAGGTGCAAAAGCCGCTGCAATAGCATCAATAGACAAATTAATTTATGGAATTCAATTTCATCCCGAAGTAGTACATACAGAACAAGGTACAGAAATTCTTAAGAATTTTGTTTTGAAAGTTTGTCGTGCAAATCAAGATTGGACTATGGAGGCTTTTATAGATACAGCAGTAGAAAAAATTTCTAAAATTGAAGGAAATGTACTCTGTGGAGTTAGTGGAGGCATAGATTCCACAGTAGTTGCACTACTTATTCACAAAGCAATAGGAGATAGACTAAAGTGTGTATTTGTAAATAATGGCTTGTTGCGACTTGATGAAGAAAAGGAAATTGAAGAAATGTTTAAAGATAATTTCAAAGTAGATTTCACTTCAATTGATGCTACTGATCAATTTCTTGGAAAACTCAAAGGAGTAGAAGATCCAGAAAAGAAAAGAATGATTGTAGGGGAAGAATTTATTCATGTTTTTACCGAATTTGCAGAAAAAAATGGGCCCTTCAAATGGTTGGCTCAAGGTACATTATACCCAGATGTTATTGAGAGTGGAGTATCTAAAGGACCTGCATCAGTAATAAAATCTCATCATAATGTAGGCGGATTACCAGATTGGCTCAATTTAGAAATTTTAGAACCATTAAGAGAATTGTATAAAGATGAAGTAAGAAAAATTGCCAAAATTCTTGCGGTTCCAGAAAAACTTTTCATGAGACATCCATTTCCTGGTCCAGGACTAGCAGTTAGAATAATTGGAGAAGTTACTCCAACTAAACTAAAGATTGCAAAAATAGCCAGTAAAATTGTTGAGAATGAACTACTAGAGGCTAATTTGTATGACAAAGTTTGGCAAGCTTATGCTGCTGTAGGTGATGATAGAGCAGTTGGAGTTGTAGGTGATGAGCGAAGATATGGGAACATCGTAATGATTAGAGTAGTGGATTCAATTGATGCAATGACGGCAGATTGGACAAGACTTTCACATGGTCTTTTAGAAAAGATGAGCAATAGAATAACAAATGAGATTGAAGACGTAACTTGGGTAACATATACAATTTCAAGTAAACCACCTGCTACAATTGAACCACAGTAGGGATAATTCTGGAATATGGAAAAAATCCCATATGTTGGAATTTATGATAAGATCAATCTTATCATAAAGTTGTACTAAAATCATTCATCATGAGAAGAACTGAGATGCCATTATCTTAAGTAATTCATTGATAGTTTACACGTAAAAAACATTAGAAAAAATGGGCAAATCGATTTTTGCATTAATAAGATATGGAAAAAATTTTTGTAGCATAACTTCTATTACATGACAAGATTGATTTTGATTAGCGTTGAAATCGATATTAATTAGATTGTAGATAAAAAAATTAAAAATAAATATTCCTAAAATTTGTGATTGGTATGGATTTTCATGTTTTTGATACATATGTCAAAGCAAAAGATGGACATACAATGCATTTTGATATAGTTACGGACAAAAGTGATACAGAAAAAGCAGTTTCTTTTGCAAAAGAATGGTTAAGAGAAATTGGTGAAGAAACAGCAAAGGTAAGCACAGAGGAGTGTAGATTTTGTCACACACAATCAGTTCCAGAAGATATGGAAATTGAGATTATGACTAATGGTTACTATGTCCAAAAAATAGATGGATGTCCAGAAGATTAAGTTAAGAGTGCAGCACCGTAGACTCCTGCAGAATCACCCAATTTGTTTTTTAAAATTGGTGTATCAACTAAATCTGAAAATACTTTATCATAAACTGATTTTTTTCCTTCAGTGTATAAAAAATCAATATTTGATAAACCACCACCCATAACAATTGCATCTGGATCTAAAATATCAATTACATTTGCAAGAGCATATCCAAAATTTTCTAAAAATGCATCTTTCCAATTCTTCCCAATCTCATTATGAATATTTGAAAGAATCTCAGTCAAAATCATAGATTTGCCAGTTTGTTTTGCCCATTGTCTTTCTAATGAGGGACCACTGATGTAAGTTTCAACACATCCAGTTTTTCCACAATAACATGAATTTCCATTACGATGTAAGATGTGATGTCCCCATTCTCCAGCAATGTTAGTTCTACCAGAATGAAGTTTTTTATCAATCACAATTCCGCCACCAACACCTGTACCCATGATTACACCAAAAACTAAACCATAATCCATAGCAGCACCCATTTTAGCTTCGGCCATAGTAAAACAATTAGCATCATTTTCAATCAAAATTTTTTTTCCAATCTTATCTTCTAGATCTCTTGCTATAGATTTCCCAATCAAACATTGGGTATTACTATTTTTAATTAATCCGGTTTGATTAGAAATAGAACCAGGTGTACAAACACCAACAGAAAAATTAGAAATATTTTGAGATATTTCTAAAACTAAGGACGAGATATTATCAATTATTTCTTTATAATCATTTTTTGGTGTTGGAATTCTTTTTCTTTCTAAAACATAAAGATTTTCATCAAGCAAAATTATTTCAGTTTTAGTGCCACCTAAATCTACACCAAGTCTGTACATCAATAATTTATGAATATTAGAGGATTTTAGTTTTAACTAATTATACATTTAATGCATGCCGCCACCTGGAGCACCAGATGTAGCAATCACATCATCAATTCTAAGAATCATGCATGCTGCTTCAGTAGCTGATTTGATTATTTGCTCTTTAACTGCGATTGGTTCTATAACATTAATTGTCATCATGTCAGCAATCTGTGTGTTTCTGGCATCTATTCCAGTCCATTTACGGCCCTGATTTTGTTTTGCTCGTAGATTTGCCATAGTATCAATTGGATCCATTCCTGCATTTTCAGCAATAGTCAATGGAATTACTTCTAAAGCTTCTGCATATTTTTTAATAGCAAGTTGTTCCTTTCCATCAAAATTATCCGCCCAATCTTTGAGTAAAGATGCTGCATAGGCTTCAGGAGCACCTCCACCTGCAACAATTTCTGGTTTTTGAACTACGTCTTTTACTACCATTAAAGAATCGTGAATAGAACGATCAACTTCATCAATTACTCTTTGAGAGCCACCACGAATTAACATGGTAACAGATTGTGGATGTTTACAACCTTCAATGAATACCCATTTATCAGATTCAACTTTCTTTTGATGAGCTAATTTTGCAGAACCTAAATCATTTTCTGAAAGATCGTCAAGATTACTAATCACTCTACCACCTGTTGCTTTAGATAGTTTAATCATATCACTTTCTTTAACACGACGAACTGCCATGATACCGTATTTTGAAAGATAGTGCTGTGCAATATCATCAATACCTTTCTGACAAATCAAAACATTAGCACCAATATCGTGTAATTTATCAACCATAGATTTTATCATTCTATTTTCTTCCTCTAGAAACATCTGCATTTGAGTTGGGTCGGTGATTCTAATCTCAGAACTCATTTCAGTTTTTTCGATTTCTAATGCTGAATTAATTAATGCAATATGAGCATTTTCAATTTTTGTAGGCATTCCACTATGAACAATTTCCTTATCTAAAACAATTCCTTGAACAATTTGTGTATCCTGAATTGAGCCACCTGATTTCTTTTCAATCTTAATGTTTTCAAGATCTACAGAATATACATCATCTTTCTTAGTAGCAATACTAAGAATCGCATTAACCACAATTTTTGATAGTATGTCACTATCTTCAGAGATTAATTTTGACTGCATACTTGTTGTTGCAATTTTCATGAGAGATTCTTTATCATCAGGTAGAACTTTCTTTGCTAATTCAGAGTAAATTTCAAGGGTTTTATCTGCAGCTGCTTGAAAACCATCTACAATAGTTGATGAATGAACATCTTTTTTCAGAAGATCTTCTGCACGGGCCAAAAGTGCGCCTGCAAAAACAACGGAGGAAGTTGTACCATCACCTACCTCATTATCAACTGTTTTAGATATTTCAACTATCATTTTTGCTGCTGGATGTTGAACGTCAATTTCTTTTAGAATAGTAGCACCATCATTAGTGATAGTAACATCACCTAGGGAATCGACTAACATTTTATCAAGACCACGGGGTCCAAGACTACTTTTAACCAACTCAGCAACTAATTTTGCTGCTGCAATGTTATTTTGCTGTGCATCCTTACCTTTTTGCTGTAGTGCGCTTTCTTTGAGAACCAGAACAGGTCCATTTGGTCCTTGTTGAATTGATGCCATTTAGTTTCAGCTTCAATCCCTTAAATCCCCCTTTTTAACATTACTTAGTTGATCGGTTGAATGTAACTTCGTTTTTTCACATCAACTATTCCCCCTGAGAGAATCCTAACAGATGGCAAAGCCAAGAATGGCAAGAATAATGGAATTAGGTGAGGCCTGGAGAACCTACATCCCAAATCAACAATTGTGTTGTTGATTTTTTCAAAATTTGATGAAACTTTTTCAAAAGAATCTGTAGAAATTATTCCTGCAAATTGTAAAGGTAAAGATGCAAGAATCTTACCAGATTTTACTACAACTAGTCCACCTTGATTCTTTATAATATAATTTGAAGCAACAGCCATATCAGAATCATCAGAACCAACTACAATCATATCATTTTCATGAAAACTCCAAGTGGATGCAAATGCTCCTATGTCAGCTCCGAAATTTTCAAGAAAACCAATAGAATGTTGATTTGTGCCATGAATTCTATCAAAGGCAGCAACTTTCCAGATATCAGAATCCAAAGAGGCAAGAATTTGACCTTCCCTAGAATGAAGTTCAGCTGAACCTATTTTGGTAATAATTTCAGTTTGCATAAAAATAGTATTTGCAAGAACGTCTTTCTTTTTTGATTTTATAAGAAAATCATTTTTTGAGAATTTTTTTAGTTTAACAGTTTTTTTAAACCAAGGAGATATTGTTTTTTTCCTTATAGATGAGACAATTTTTCCATTAGATACAACCAGTTTTCCCCCCACATAGACTTTGTTTGGTTTTATTAGTTTTAGATCATCAAAGATTAGAATATCTGCCAATTTTCCAGGCGCTATTCCACCAAGATCTTTTCCCATGTTATAGTAATCAAAATTATTTTTTGATGCCATAGTAATAGCATCTATTGGTTTGAGACCAAGTTTGATTGATTCTCTAACACAATGATCTATGTGACCAAATTTTGCAATATCAAGTGGATCAAGACCATCAGAACAAAACATTAAACGATTAAAATAGATACCATGAGACAAAACATATGGGATAATTTCCTTCAAATCTCGTCTTATGGAACCTTCTCTTATCATAATCCACATTCCAAGACGTAATCTTTCTAACACCTGATCAAAATTGATTGGTTCGTGGCATGACAGTATACCAGAGGAAACATACGCATTAAGTTTTTTTTCACTTGCTCCAGCAGTGTGACCATTAATTATGCAATCGTGTTCCAGCATAGATGAAATAGATTTCATTGTTTTAGGTTCACGAAGAGTTACTTTAGTCCATGAAAAAACTTCACCCAAACCAAGAACATGTGGATGCTTTACTGCAGATTTTTCTTGTGACAATGTAAGTGAGTTGCTGTTACTAAATTTTGCATCAACAGGAAGACCTCCCGGTACAACTTGGAAAATTCTTATCGGTAAGTCTTCTCCAAGTTTAAGAAATTCTTGAAAACCTTTGTACCCAGCGACACTTACAATATCAATTGGATCTGAAAATAAAGAAGTGACACCACAAAGAAGAGCTTGTTTTACAAATTCAGATGGCAATACAAATTGATCAATATGTAAGTGAGGATCTGCAAATCCTGGAGAAACATATTTGTCTTTTACATCGATGACGGTTGTTTTTGGACCTATTGTATGCGAAGCATCAGGACCAACATATGCAATTCTATCATGAATTATCGCAATCTGAATTTTTGGAAGGGTTTCTCGAGTGTAGACGGATAATAAGTTACAATTTTTTAAAACAAGATCGGCTTTTTTGTCACCCATCGCTACTGAATTCAATGAGGAGATCGAAGTTGCCAGGCTCGAATTCATAAATATTAATTGTATTTTGCGCCTATTATAGATTCAATGCTTAAATTACGGTTGAGGAGGTTTTTTTGATATGAACATCCCCAAGGTGATCAGAAAGTATTGTGCAAAATGTAAAACACATACCGAACAAAAGGTTTCCATTTACAAGGCTGGAAAAAGACGTGGATCTGCCAGAGGTGAACGTCGACATGCAGAACGTAAAAAGGGATATGGTGGGCAGAAATTTCCAAAATTAGCAAAACCAGCTAAAGTTACAAAGAAAGTTACGCCTATTATGACATGTACTGTTTGTAAAAAGAAATACAATAAAGTGGGTGTTAGAATTAAGAAATTTGAGTTGGTGGCAGCATGAAGAAAGATCATATTGAAATTCCAAAACCAGCAAGTAAATTTCAAAAAGTCAACTGTAATGAATGTGGAGAATTACAAGTAGTTTATTCTCATGCGTCAACACAAGTTGCATGTAATTCCTGTGGAAATGCCATAGCAGAGGCAACAGGATCAAAAGCCAAAATAAATGGCAAAGTCTTAGGCAGTGCTGAGTAAATCATAATCATGTTTTGAATTTAAATTAAATGCAATTCTTTTATCATCTATTATGATATAATTCTCTTCTAAATTTTCTAGGGATGATATTTTTTTTGAATTTACCAAAGAAATTCCGGTGTAATGACATATTTGATCATTGAAATTTATCCGGTAGTCAGATTCAAGTCCAAGTGAAGATAAAAAATTTTTAGTCACAAGAATACTAACCCATGTTTTGTGAGAGTCATATTGATTAACAATTTTTTGAACTATATCTTCATCAAGTAAAGGTAAATCACCAGAAGTAACCAAAACTGCATCATCTATTGATTTTAGCACTAAATTTAGATCTTCAACATAGCCAATTCCAGGCGTATCAAAAATTTCAATATTGTTTTCTTCTAGTAATTTTTTTGTTTTAGGAGAATTTGTACTAGTAACTGTCAAAATTTTTGAAAAGAGATTTGAGTTTTTTAATGATTCAACTACATGAAGTATTATAGGCTTTTTGTGTTTTAGTAAAAGTTTTTCTTCCTCTAAATTCATGCGAGTACCTTTACCACCAGCCATAACAATGCCAATCATATTGACACAAACACCATTAGTGAAGCCAATCTTGTAAGTTCATTTGATGCACCAAGTACATCGCCAGTAATTCCACCAAAACTACGAGTAGATAGGGCTAAAAGAAAAATAGTTAAGGTGACAGTTACTCCAAGCATCAATAGTCCAGTAATTTCGCCAATAGCAATCACTGGAATAAGCATAATTACGAATGCAACAGTGAGTTTTTTCTTGTCTTTCATCATTTCTACAAAAAGTGAATTTGAGCCTAAGGATGCTGAATTCCCTAGACTTGCCATCAATACCATTGAGAATTTTGCTAAAATTTCGCTAATTAAAATCGCTTTAAACAAATCAAATCCACTAGTAAGAGAAATTGTGACTACTAGACCAATTAGATATAACACTATCCCAACAATTCCAGCAGAACCAGTAGAGAGATCTTTCATTGCTTTCAGTTTTTTATCTTTATTTCCTTTCACCATTAGCCCATCAGCAAAATCAGCTAAACCATCCGCATGATGAATTCCTGTTACAATTGCAATAGAAGCTACTACCAGTAAACTAACTAGTAATGGATCTAAAAAGAAAGATAAACTAAATCCAAAAGTTCCAACTAAAAGCCCAATTGCAATTCCAACAATAGGAAAAAGATACATGTATTTTGCAATATTTTCCAAAGTTGTATTTGAGGAAGGAAATATTGTCAAAAACGAAAAAACAGAGCCAATTTCTTTAAGCATGAATCCACCATCCAATTAATGATAAAATAATAATGATTGGAACAGAAACAATTCCAAAGAAAAGAATTGAAGTAAGTTTCATTATTGTTATTGCAGAGGTCACATGTTCTTTTGTTAGTGTAATTTCTCCATTACCTAATTTGTAGTGGTTTATTTTTTCAAATTTAGTTTCAAGGGCTCCTGCAAGTGCTGCCATTGGATATCCAGCATTAGGACTTTCAGTTTTTTTGCCATCACGAATCATTATTTTGTATGATTCTTTCCAATTATTATGTAAGATAGCAGCTGAAACTATCATGACCAATCCAGTAAGTCTAGATGGAATATAATTTAAAATTGTGTCACAAGATGCAGTAAACCAACCTACATTTTTGAAGAGATCGGTCTTATATCCTATCATTGAATCTGCAGTGTTAATTACTCTATAAACAAATGCTCCAGGTAAACCAAAAATGGAAAAATAGAACAAAGGACCAGTAATTCCATCTACTGTATTTTCACTAATGCTCTCCATTACGCCTGAAATAACATGATTTTTGTCTAGATTCTTAGTATTTCTCTTGACTATCATAGCTAGATTTGTTCGAGCTTTATTGAGGTCATCTTGATCAAGATAGTCTAGAACTTTGTTGGCATGTTTTTCCATACCTCTAATAGCAATTGTGGTTTTTAGTAATAACCCACCAACAATTACAGATACAATTATTGAAATGGAATCAAGCGGGATCATGGATATTCCAACATTCAAAATCAAAAGTAATGAAATTACTATAACAGAGAGAACAATAATGATGAAAATGCCTGTAATTTTTTCAATTATAGGATTTTGGTTTTTTGCAATAGGTGTCAGTGTTGCAATAAATCGTCCCATCCATGCAGTAGGATGATACTTATTTTTAGGATCACCTGATGTTAAGTCAATGAAAATTGCAATACCAATGACAAATATAGATTCTAAAATCATTTTATGAATCTCTCAATTGATTTAATATCCATATTTGATTTGACAGTTTTTGCCAATCTGTTTAATTCATCATCAATTTTTAAAATATTTTTTCTAGTCCAAGCAATTTCTTTGGGTTTTACATTTAGAGAATCTTCTTCGGGTAGATTTAATGTCGTTAATGGAATGGTTCCAATAACAGGAATATTTGTTATTTTTTTGAGTTTTTGAAATCCAGGTTTTAGCACGTTTAGATCTCCTCTAAATTTGTTAAATACGAAACCTTTTACAAGTTTTTGATATTTCTTTTCAATCAAGGCCATTGTACCTACAATACTTGCAAATGAACCACCTTTATCAATATCAGATACAAGTAATACAGAAGCATTAGCTTCTTGTGCAATTTTCATATTTGCAATATCAAATTTTTGTAAATTGATTTCAGCGGGTGATCCTGCTCCCTCTAAAATTACCAAATCATAATTTTTCTGTAAAGTTTTCAATGATCTTGTTGCAATCTTAATTCCTTTAGAATTTACAAATTTTTCATAGTAATCTTTTGCATGCATTTTTTTGTAGCGTTTTCCATTTAGATATACAACACTATTGTAATTCCCCACAGGTTTTAGTAAAATAGGATTCAAATCAGGTGTGATTTCACAGCGAGCGCCAATTGCCTGAATAGCTTGAGCACGAGAAATTTCAAATGTAGACGTGATATATGAAAAGTTTGACATATTTTGGGATTTGAACGGTACCACATTGTATCCTTTATCTGAAAAAATTCTACAAAGCGCTGCTACTAATGTTGTTTTTCCAGCACCAGAAGATGTTCCTTGAATCATTAATGATTTCATATAACACTCTCCAATGCTTTAACTAGTTTTAGATTATCCTTATGAGATTTCACAGCAATTCGAAAATAATGATTATTTAATCCTCTAAAATTTTTACAATCACGAATTAGGATCTTGTGTTTTAGTAATTTTTTTTGTAATTGTGTGGAATTATGAATTGTTTTAATCAAAATAAAATTTGTGGAAGAATCATAACATTCAAAATTATCTAATTTGTCAATTTTATTAATAAGATAATTCAATTCTTTTTTAATCACTGATTTAGATTTTATTAGATGAGATTTATTTTTGAGAGAAATTTTTGCTGCATCTTGTGCTAGAGAATTAACACTCCATGGGATTTTTATTTTATTTAAAATTTTTACCATTTCTTTTGATGCTGCAGCATAGCCAATTCTTAATCCAGGAAATCCAAATGATTTAGTCAAAGAACGTAAAACAAAAAGATTATCAAATTTGTTTACATATGAAATAATGGATTCATTTGATTCAGGAACAAGTTCAATAAAACATTCATCAACAAACACAAAAGAAGAAAGTTTTTTTGCCCTTTGAATTATTT
Source organism: Candidatus Nitrosopumilus sp. (assembly GCA_029864805.1). The sequence goes on from JAOTSS010000013.1 coordinate 18,446, forward strand.
TAAGTAATTGTTTTTTTGATAAAAGTTTTCCTGTGGGGTTATTAGGATTACAAATGAAAACACATCCATTTTTTGGGATTTGTGAAATAAATAAATCAATATGTTTAGATAAATTCAATGTTCTAAAATAAGATATTTTACCATTGTTTAGTTTTGCCGCTGTTTCATATTCTTGGAATGTAGGAATAGGAATCAATACTTTTTTTTCTGATAAAAATGCAAAACAAAAATTATAGATTATTTCGATTGCGCCATTACCAACTATCAGATTAGATTTTTCCATGCGTGTGTATTTTTTTAGGCTAGAAATTAATTCTGATGAATCTAAATCAGGGTAGTTTTGAATAGTGTTAAAATTTTTTTTAATGATTTTTTTTACAGAAATAGGAATTCCAAGAGGATTGATGTTAGAACTAAAATCCAATAGTTGTGGGTCAGAACTTTTTAAAGAATTTCCACCTCCATGAATCACTGGAACATGTCTAATAATGGAAGATTTTGTTCTTATTTTCACAGTTCCAAATAGAATTAGCCGATTTAGTATGTTGTGGTAATTCAGAAAACGATTATTAATTGAAAGATACCCATTATTTAATTATGGTTAAAAAAAGAGTTGCAATTATTGGAGTTACAGGTGCTGTTGGTCAAGAATTTGTGCAGTCATTAAATAACCATCCATGGTTTGAGGTGACCCAAATTGCAGCATCTGAGCGTTCTGCAGGTAAGAAATACCTAGATGCAATAAAGGATGCAAGTGGAATTGTTGCATGGGATGTTGGTGGAGAAATCCCTGAATATATCAAAGAAATGACAGTAAAATCAATTGATGAATTAGATGTGTCTCAGCTAGATTTGGTGTTCTCCGCAGTAGAATCAGAAGCTGCTAAAGACATTGAAACTAAAATGGCAGCTGATTTGCCTGTGATCTCAACTAGTTCTGCATATAGATATGAAGATGATGTTCCGATATTAATCCCAGGAATTAATGATGAGCAAACCGAATTACTAGATATTCAAAAAAAGAATAGGAATTGGAAAGGCTGGGTAGCACCTTTACCAAATTGTACAACAACAGGTTTAGCAATTACATTAAAACCATTACTTGAAAAATATGGTGCAAAAAAAGTTATGATGACATCAATGCAAGCCATTTCAGGTGGTGGGAAGTCAGGTGTATCTGCAATGGGGATTACAGACAACATACTTCCATATATTCCAAAAGAAGAAGGAAAGGTAAGACAAGAAACAAGAAAAATTTTAGGTAAACTAAAAGATGGAAAAATTGAAGATGCAGACATTAGGGTAAGTTGCACTTGTACTAGGGTTCCGGTAATAGATGGGCATACTGAGTCTGTTTTTGTTGAAACCACAAAGGAAATTGATCCTGCTAAAGCTAAAGAGACATACAATCAATGTAACAAAGATATTTCGGTATTAGGACTACCTTCTGCTCCAAAAGATTACTATGTATTCCATGAAGATCCTACAAGGCCTCAACCAAGAATGGAAAGAACTGTTGGTGATGGAATGACTACGACAATCGGAAGAGTTGAGAAAGAAGAACTTTTTGATAATGGTCTTAAATACATGTTATTTTCACACAACAAAAAGATGGGTTCAGCAAAAGGTGCAGTGTTGCTTGCAGAAATGCTGTACAAAAAAGGCAAGATTTAGATAATTTTTTGTAATTTTTTCAATAATAACTTTATAAGAACCAGAAATCTACATCGACTCAGGTGTTTTAAACGGCAAAAGTAGACGATTTAGATTTACAAATTTTATCAGAATTATCTAACGATGCATCAATTTCAGTACCGCGATTATCAAATAAAATTAATGTAAATTCGTCAGTCGTATATTCAAGAATCAAAAGATTAGTAAAAAGAAAATTAATTGAACGCTTTACAATTGATGTAAATGATGCTGAGCTTGGGTATAATGTAAAAGCATTAACTGGTATCAATATGGATACAAAAAAACGCGATCACATAATTGAAGAATTATTCAAAATTGATGGAGTGAGAGAAGTTGCGGAAGTTACGGGAAGATTCGATATTTTGGTAACTATGTATGCAAAATCATTGGATCAGATGCATAAGATGGTCTCCGAGCGTATCGGTAGAATTGAAGGGATACAATCTTCAGAATCCTTTATTGAGATGAAATCAAGAATGAAAGCAATGCCATATATGCCATCAAAGGATAGTGACTAATATTGCAAAAGCAAAAATCTGAATCCAGGATTGCAGTATATTATGAACTAACAAAACCAAAAATCTGGTATCTACTTGTATTTACTGCATTTGGTGCAGCGTTAACAGCATCCAACATTTATGATATTGAAGTTTCTCCAGCAACTTGGTTGTTAATGTTGTTTTCGGTTGCTGCAGGTTCAGCAGCTGCAAATACGTTGACAAACTATCATGATAGGGATATTGATGCCATTATGGAAAGAACAAAAGGTAGACCTCTCCCATCAAAAAGAATCTACCCCGCTGTAAAAGCAAGAAATTTTGGGTTAGCATTAGCAGGAATTTCATTAGTTTTAGCATTTGGAATTTCTTTTACTACAACCTTAGAACAAGGTGTATGGGCAACTGCATTCATTGCATTTGGATTAGTAAACAACATTCTAGTTTATTCATATGCATTAAAACGAAATTCAAGAACCAATATTATTCTAGGAGGGTTATGTGGCGGTTCACCTCCAATGATTGGTTGGGTATCTGTTAGCATGTATGATTTATGGACCATGGGACTTGCAATGGCAGGACTAGTGTTCATTTGGATTCCAATGCACATATGGGCTTTAACCTTGCATTTCAAAGATGATTATAACAAAGTAAATGTTCCAATGTTAACTGCAGTTCAATCTGAAAAAACATCAGCAAGAGCTATTGCAGGTTCAACTGTAGTGATGGTATTGTTTTCTATTGCACCATTTTTCATAACTACAGAAGGCGGAGATGCAATGGTTGGTAGTGTGTATCTATGGACTGCAATAGCATCAGGGGCATTAATGATTGCATTATCAATTTGGGTAATAGTAAAGCCCATGGAAAAGGCTTCATGGACTTTATTTAAATTTTCGAGCCCATATTTGGCAGTATTGTTTATTGCATTAATGGTAGACTCTGCTCTATAAAATATTGTTATTCTTATCGAGACTGTTAATCTCTTTAGTAATTTTGGAATGTTTTTTTACCAACGTTTCAAGTTCATTTTGAAGATCAGTCGAATTCCAATTTGAGTTAATTAGGGCAGATATTTTTACAATGGTACTCCATTGAAGATTGTTTTGTTCATCAATCAATTCTAAAAATCGTTTTCCTTTTTCAGCATCATCCATATTTTTTCTATATTTTGCAATGATAAAAAGTTAGCAGTGGTAATAATATAATTTCAAAGTTTTATTACCAATTAATAGAAATCTATTATATTGAAATGCAGTATTTCAGAATGTAAACTAAAGGCAATACAGACAGTTACTATAAGTTTTAGAGAAACGAGAAATCTTTGTAAAGAGCATTATGAATTATTTAAAAATAAAGATCAAGAACATCTGCCAGAATTCACCAAGGCCTCAAAATTTTAATGAAAGAGTAATAGTTATTTTCAAATTAAGATACTATTGAAAGATTTAACATCTACTATTTTTTTTATTAAAGTATGGCTGTAAGGAAAAAAACCACCACAAAAAAGAAGCCAGTAAAAAAGGCAGATCCTAAGCCGAAAAAACAAGTAAAGTCAACATCTTCAAAAAAACCCGAATTTGAAAAAGCATGGAAGGAATACAATTCTGCATTAAATGGATGGAAAGAATCCCTTGCCCAGTGGCAGAGAGCAACAAATGAAACTTTGATGACATATCATGATGCATGTCAAAAAGCATTAGAATCAGATGCAGAATTATTAAAAAAAGTTAGTTCAAGTTGGGAAAATACTTGGGAGGAAATTGGTCCACAATATATCAAACAACAAACAAAGATGATTGAAAGTATTTTCAAAGAGACCAATATTGAATCAATTAAAAAATTTAATGAACAGTGGGAAAAATTTCTTTCAACATCAGGTGATGACTCAATTGTAGCATACCAAGAAGCCATCAAAAGATTCAATCAAGCCTGGCAATCAAGTCAGATGTAACTGAATAAAAATTGCCAATTAGAAAGTAATAAAATTATTTTTCATTTTAATAATTCTGAAAATTTTATATTTAGAAATAAAACATATTCGATGAGTTACAGTTTTACCATTTTTCATGGTTGTCTTCTTAGAACTTTTAATATTTCTTAGTTTTACATTTTACATAATATACATCAAATAGATTAAGTGGTTTTTTCAATTGTTGATTTATGAAGTTTTTTTTCAATTTCATCAAGTTTTTGCTTTTGCTTTTGTAATATGTTAATAATTTTTTGCCCAATTTTAGCATCTACCGGATTTTCCAATTTGTTAATTTTAGGAGTTTGGTTAACAGGAAGATCTTTAGATAGATTATTTGGTTTAGTTGATAAAATATTTTCTAACTCGTTTATTTTTTGTTGTAGATCATTTAATTGAGATAATTGTTCTGTGATGGGTTCTGGTGCAAGATCTAGTTCTTGAGGAAGCTCTTCTGCTGAATCTTTTGGTAATGAGCCTCTAGGACTAGAAAGAATTTCTGGTTCTGTGATGGGTTCTGGATGAGACTCTAGTTTTTTGGTTGATTCATATTTAGGAGTTGAAAATTCTTGAATGTCACCAAGAAAATCTAATTTTACTTTATTTCTATCAATTCTTAGATATGGTATACCTTCAATTGAGAATGTTTGAATTTGATGTCCTTTTTTCCAAGAATTTTTTCCACTGTAAATGGTAATGTAGATCAATCCATTCTTAATGTCAGATGCAATGGTTAAACGATCTATGGGTTTTCCTTTAGTAATACCTTGTTCAGTCTCTTGATGGCGTAAGGCAACAGAGATTAAGTGTTCAGAGTCATAACTGACTTTAGAAATTAAATAATCAGCCCATTTATCCATTATAAAAAATAATGATAGATTTCTAGTAAATAAGCAATTTCAATTAAGATAATTCTAAAGTTCTAATTATTTAACAAGTGAATTTTGAGAAAATGAAAGAAGAAGAAATAAGATTATAATTGGTTGACAGTACGTATAGGTAAATGGAGATATCAATAGAACCCTGGAAAAAATTGATTATTCATGAAGTAATTGAATACAAATTTGATGATTGGGTCAAACAAATAGCATTTAGTACAAGATCTTCAGGTGGAGGAATACCTACAATGCAGTGGACAAATGGAATTGTCTTTTCGCCAGCAAATTTTCCAACAACAAATGTCACAGCTGAAGAGCAATTGAAAGGAATTCTTCATTGGTCATCAGTGTCTTTTGCAATTAAAGAGAAATTTGAAAAACAAATTGTAAAGGAAAATGCAACTATAAATCTAGTGGATGTAAGTGTAAATGAAATTTTCAAAGAATTAGCAACAAGTTTGAAATCTCAATCAAAATATGCATACCTTGAATCTGGCAAAGATCAATGAATATTGAAGAAAAGATAAAAAATTGTGAAATGTGCCTAAAACAGATTAAAAAATATGATCCTGATCCATTTTATGTAAACCATTTTTTTAATGAATATATTGATTCAGTAAATAACATTTATCAGGATATTTTCGAAGAAGCGAACAGAGATTTTGGCTTATTTATTTTAGGAAAAATTTCATATGAAAAATTTAATGAAAAAGCGAAAATGAAAAATGATCAAAATGCACTAAAATTCTTAGAATGGTTTTCACAAAAATTTAATCGAGAACATAAAAATTCATATCCGAATTTTATGAAAAAAATATGTAAATTTAAGAGTAAATCACAAAAAATTCCTGAGATTAAAATAATGATTAGAGCATCAAACCGTTACAAAGGTGATATTAATCAACCAATTAAAGTTAATTTAAGTAATGAAAAACTACGATCAAAAGAAGAATTAGATATAGAAATAAAAAGACAATCACCAATATTTTTAGAAATCATAAATCACAAAAGAACTGAAAAAAATGAGCCTAAAGTAAATAAATACCAAATAAATGCATCTGCATTTTTAGATATCGAGGATCATACTGACATTGAAATTGTATATGCATCTGAAATCTATATACCTGTTATGAAACGATTAGTTGATGAATCTAGAGAGAAAATTAAAGAACTTACAACATGGCAATACTCAAATTAATTTGAAAATCCAAAAATTGATGGTGTAGTCTTAATTTTGATAATTGGTAAATATGAAAATCCATGTTCAATACTATTGGAAAATTCTGGATCTTTTCCTTGATTTCCCTGATATTTCAGAAAATGTTTTGAAGGCTCAGAATCTAATTTTACATAATTGAAATTATAAAATACCTCATCCATTTCCAATGATGTGATGTATCCCACAACCCAAGATTTTTTGTGTTGTAGTGTGTACAAAGTAAGATTGGATTCATCTGGAAATTCAGGATTATATGTTAATCGTGCTAAACTTCCTAAATCTTTGACTTGAATTGGATGAAATTGATCTGAGAGTTTTTCTGATTTTATTGGAAGAGGTGAAATTTTTGATTCCATATAAACAATAGGGGCATAATTTGATATGTTTTTTGTAGATTCTACAATATCGCAAATTTCTTTATCTCCTTTTACTTGATATGAAACATATCTACCAATTTTTGATATGGGAGTATAAAAAATCATCAAGGTATTTGCAAGAATTAGACTACTTGAAATGATTCTGGAGTCATCAAGTTCTTGAGAATACACTCTTTTAGGATATTCTCGAAATGCACAAGCATATCTTGCTAAATCGTTAAAACTAGATAATTCAATAAAACATTCATTCTGAGTAACTTCCATCACAGAATTACGAAGAGATTACGTTTTATTCTTTTGAAAAGATGATTAGATTTTATATGAGTTCTGAGAATAGGTCTTAACCATTTATTACCAATCATATATACCAGTATGAAAAGGCGATAGCATGAGCACACAAACTCAATCAAACAATGTTTATTCAATGTACAAGCAAAATGTTCAAAAATACTGAGAATATTTCAAAAATAATTCCACAATATTTTCAAGCTATGACACAATTGCAAGAAGAATGTATGAAAATATGTGAAAAAATTGATGCAACTGCACAAAACTTCAAAACATTTAACGATAACATAAATTCATTTGTGGAATTGAATGAAAACACAATCCAATCTTGAATTAATCCTATTGTACATAAAAACTAGGTGATGGATTTTTCTTTTTTCTTTATTCCATTTGTTTAGATCTAAAAATATAGTTTTCAATAACTCAAAATTTTGCAAAGTTATCATGATTTGTAAATAATTAAGAAATTGATAATCAAGATAAATTCAATGCTTTGAAATATTTTGGATCTTTTTTAGATTTTGTTTATCAAAATATTCCATTACAAAATGAAAAATAATTAGTTTGCCAAAAACAACCATTGAGATTAATGCTAAGATAAATTCACCAAGATAAAATAGATATGTTGTTACTCCAATGGCAGTGATAATTTCTATAGCAGTACAACTACAAAAAAAGAATAATTTTTGTCTCAATTCAATGAATTAAGATTTTGGCCACATTGAAGTCCAAGTTTCAGCAAACTTCTTCATCATTTCTCCATATGCATTCATTTGTTCTAGTCCAGATGAACTAAGAGTTTTTTGCCAATTTTCAGTAAATTGCTTGAAAGTTGAAGCATTGGAATCACTTATGGCTTTTTGCCAGTTTTCAGTAAATTCTTTGAATGAATTTATTCCAACATCAGCCATTGATTTTTGCCAGTTTTCAGTAAATAATTTCATGGTTTCAGTACTAGATTCAACAGTTGCCTTATCCCATACTTGGTTAAATTTTTCTTGCATGTCACTACTTGCTTTTTGTATTTGTTCATAAACGGTTTTCCAGTTGTCAAGTGATTTTGTATATTCTTGCCATAGAGAATCCCATTCGTTATTTTTATCTTGTTCCGACAATAACTATAGATTATTTTTGCTATTCTTAAATGGATCTATAGAAACTGGGAGAAGTTCATTTTTGACGTTTTTGTAGACGTTTTTCCATTCTGAGTTTACCTTCCTCAAATTTTGTTCTATCTTCATCTGTTTTAAGGGCTAATTTTGGAGCATGTGTAGGTTTTCCATTTTTGTCAAGTGCTACAAAAGTTACAAATGCAGTTCCAGTAAGTGCCCTTATTCCAGTTACGATGTCCTCAGCCTCTGTATTTATTTCAATTTCCATTGATGAGTTATGAACATAGTTTATTCGTGCATTTAGTTTGAGAACATTTCCAACAAAAACGGGTTTGAGGAAAGAAACACTATCCATAGAAACAGTAACCGCGTTTGATTGACAATGTCGTTGAGCAACGATTCCTGCAACCATATCAATATGCTTTAAAATTTCACCACCAAAGACATTTCCTGCAGGATTTGCATCAGAAGGAAACATCCTAACAATTACTTCTGCCTGTGATTCTGAAGGACTTTTTTCACGTATTTGAAAATTGTTTGAAGACATATTTTTGATTCATTGTGATTTTTTCTTCATCCAATTTAATTTAATCAGTTGATTTGATTATTTAAGATATTTTTCTAGATTGATTTTATCAATTTTTGGGATTTTTGCCAATTCAAAGCCTTCTGGACGTTTAGAAAGAGAACGTGTTGCATCAATTCCCATTTTAGCAGTCAGTAATTTCTTTTGATCACTGGAAGGGTCAAGACTAGAGCCACGAACATTCTTAAAAATTATTAAATCTTTGTCAGCTTGGAATCTCGTAGCCATTGCATATTCCACCGATTCTGCATTGTTAGGATCAATATCATCATCAACTATAATTACTTGTTTTAACGAACGATGTGAATCAAATGTTTTTTTGATTATTTTTTTGGGGTCAGAATCACTTTTCTTTTTTATTTGTACAATTGCATGTAACCAATTACATCCACCATTAGTCATAGAAACTAATTGTGTTTGAGGAAATGCCTTTTTCAGTTCGCCGTTTAGTTTAGATTCAATTGGCATTCCCATGAGCAATCTATGTTCGGAATATCCAGAAAGAACATCATGAAAAACAGGATTGTTTCTAAAGAATAAATTTTCGAGTTCAAAAACAGGTTGAGATCTTTTATGATCATATGTTTGAAGCATTTCAACCATCCATTCAGGGTGAGTTTTATCACGAAGAATTTTTCCTTCCATTACAATTTCTGAACCTGATGGTACATTCAATCCTGTAAAAGGAAGTTTTGTCAAAGTTAGTTTCCCACCTAAAAGTGAATTTGCAATATCAATCTCATCTTTTCCCCACTCAGCTTGATATGCTCCTGCAATGGAAACTGCAGGATGGACACCCACAGTAATTGCAATTTTGAGATCTTGTCCATGTTCTTTAGCATCAACAAAACATCTGTGAAGATGACGTCCTTCTACCATTCGAATAGTAAAATGAGTTTTATCAATTGGCATTAATCTATGAAATGAAGAATTTTGTTTTCCAGTTTCAGGATTTTTGGCATACGCTACAGAAGATGTGATGAAAGGTCCAGATTCTTTTTCAAAATGAGTTACAATAGGCATAGAAAACAAGTTTTTTGACTTGTTTTCCATGAATTTTCCTAAGGAGATAATTTTGGGACGTTTAGCTTTTTTTATTGCTGAAATAATTTTTTCATGGATATTATTTTCAGTTCCTCCAACGGCCAGAGCAAATCTTTTCCTTGTTCCAACCAAATTGGCAACTAAATGAAAATTACTTTCTTTAATATTTTCAAATAAAACAGCATATGAATTATCAACTTTTGCTGTAATTCCGGCAATCTCAAATTTTGTTGAAACCTTTGTTTTAACAGTTTTAAGATCTTTGATCTTTTTAATTTGAGAAATATAATTTCTTAAATCACTCATTCTCAATCATTTCCATAATCTCTGACATTAAGGCTTTTGCAGAATCAGTTTCTAGTTCTTTTTGAATAAATACTGAAACTAGAGCAATTCCTCGCATTCTCGTGCTTATACGTTCAGCTACAAGTTTCAAAAAAAGAGAGTCTGTTCTTGTTGGAATAACAGTGGTAGTAATAGGAGTAGGTCCTGTTGCTAAAGAGGCAACGATGGAACCAATTTTTTTAGCACCTTCTGTTATTGAAATAAAATATCCGTTTTCAAATTTTTGAATTTGTAAAAAGAAGTGACGGCTCTCCAAATTTACCGTTTTTTGGAAAAATCCATTTGGAGGGTCCAATAAGTTATGAACAAGCCTTATGCTTTTATTGCTATTGATTCATTCATATGAGCAGATACAACTTTAACATCAGGATTCTTCTTGCAGTTCTTTTCATGTTTATCTGGATAAACAAATAGTTTTTCACAGAATTTGCATGAAGTTTTTTCTTTAGTTTTTGTTGTAACTTTGGACTTTGCTGTTTTAACTTTAGCAGTTTTTACTTTTGATTTGGGTTTTGCTTTTACTTCAACTTCAATTTCTTCTGGTTGGGTATCTGCAACTGCTTTAGCCTCTATAGAATCAGCTTCAACTCTAGCACGTAATTTTGCTTTATATTTTAGATTACGTGGTTTAGTTCTCAATCTATATCCACAACACGGACACCAAAGTCCTTCCCATTTGATGAATATTTCACAAATTTGGCATCGACGTTGTCCAGAAGCATATCTTCCGGTTCCAACAGGCTTTTGGGCCTTATATCTAACACAAATTCCTTTACAAGTCATCTTAGTAATTTAATATAGAAATCATATGTATATAAGGATGGATCGATAAAAATTATAAAAAAAAATGAAAAAACTGTAAATATTTTAAATTAGATGACGATCATGCATATTAGTTTCAAAAAAAACAAGAAATCTTCAATAAATATGTATAGCTTATTTCAAAGATATGTTTTTTGAAAAAAATATGTTCAGATGAAGCTGTTGAACAAAAAATTTCATAAAATTTTGTGAAAAATAAAAAAATTATCATACTTTCATCATTACATCAAGTAAGTACCAGTGAATAAAGCAAAAAATAGAATAATTTTTAAAAAATTCCTAGTTTTTTGATTTTTCAACCTGTAATTGATAAAGGCAGTATTGAAAATCTAAAACCATCACGTTGTGAGATGTATTTTGCAGAAAGCATATCACGTTTTCCACGTTGATTAAAATTTTTAATTTTTAAACTAGTTTTATGTTCATCAACAAATTCTAATTCAAAAGATGAACAAAATTTTAAATTTAACATAGAAACTATTTGTTTTGCAATTTCCATATTCCCATTTCCAATTTTGATTATTTTTCGTTTAGCTCTAAGACCTCCTAAAATTTGAATAATGTGAAAAACAAAATCTTCTACAGATAAATGAAATGAGCTCTCAATTTCTTGCCCATAATAAAAAACTGACAAACCAATTCGTTGACCTGGATCAATACCTAAAATTAAAATTTCTTCTTCAAAATCAAAATTTAGTTTTTGCATCATCATACCTCTAATCACAGTTGAATGATGTTCAAAGATATCCTCATAGAGTAAGAGTTTTTCACATTTTTTGGGAGATTCTTCCCTAGTAGTAAAAATAAGATGACCAGTGTAATCAGTGATTTCTTCAGGAAGAATAGAATCAAAAGATAGATCTAGTGTCTTAAGATAAGTTGAAAATCTATAGTAGTGTTTACCATATGTAGTAGCAATTCCAATACGCGTTTTCAGTAAGGGATTGATATGTGACAAAATGGAATATGCAATTTAGGGTTATGCCTTCAAAACAGTTGACACCACATGTTTCACCGCTTCATCAAAATTGGCATCAATTGTGGATTGGATTTCAGATAATTTAGCATCTCCTTCTTGGGCAATTCTTGAAGATTCAGAAGTTGCCTTTTCTTTAGACGCATTAATTATTACTTCAGCTTCTTTTGTAGCCATGTCCCTAGTTTTTTCTAATAATGAATCAATTTCAGTTTGAGCCTTTAGATTCAGTTGTTTTTTCATATCACCAACTTTGCTGTTTAAAGAATCCAAGTCATCTTCCAAGGCATTCAAAGATTTGATAATTCCAGTAACTTTAGATTCAGCCATACTGCTCATTATACTCAAAATTTGATAAATCCATTACTTAAATCATTCATTTTTAGTTGATTTTTAGGTATGAAACCTCAAACTGGGGTTACCCAGTTGTTAAAAGTAATATTGCTCTAGCTAGATCGCCCTTGGCCTCCTCTAAAGCATTTTTAGCCTTTTCTTCATCAACTCCAGCTTGTTGGCTAACAAGTTGAATATCCTCTTCTGAGAAAATTGGCACCTCTAATTCTCGTTCCTCATAATTGTCTGCAGTTACTGTAAAAATTGAGTTGTCCTTTGCTTTCATCTCAGTAACGGAGGGTTTTGTGATAATAATCTCTTTTTTATCGGTCTTAATTATTACCTCTTGAACATTAGATAGTTCATTCATATCTAGACCCATCTTATCCATCATTCTTCGCATTTCGCGATTTCCCCCTCGCATCATAATTGTATTTTCTCCTTAGGACTTTTTAAACTATCTCTGACCTTTACTGCTACACCTCTATTAAAATCAGATATCATCTTATTTGATAAAACAGCCTTACCAACTGCGATTACTCTATCTTTGAACAATACTGGTGTATCAGCAGAAATCCTCACTTTATTTCCACACCATACCACATGTTTACAAAATACAGATTTACCTTCCATTACAAAAGGTGCAGCATCTTGGTTTATCTCAACGCAGTTTTTTTGGAATGTTTTATTTTTCAGTAAAATTTGTGCAAAATAAGGACTAATTGCTAAACCACCGTCAATTCTCAAAGTGCATAATAAGTTACCTTCATGTGAAACAGTTCGTATTCTTCCAGTCTTTCGTGAGAAAGTCATTTCTATATTTTTTGGCAGGCATTTTGAAACACCATTTCCAAATAATGCATCAAGTGTATGTTTGAGTTTGATAATTTGATCCATGCACTTGAAATGGGCCCTTCTAAATATTAGTTAAGTGTGTGACTATATTATAATTTTTAAACTATATAGATAGGTTTAATCTCTTTAGATTATGAAAGTTAGGGAGGAAACAAGGAAAATTCAATTTACAGGAAAATCGTCTTACATAGTTTCACTTCCAAAACAATGGATTATGGAATTAGGTCTAAAACAAGGCGATCAAATCAGAATGGTTCGAAGAGGTTCATCAACATTGGAACTCTATCCACCAAAATTTGAATCTCGTATTCAGAAAAAGGAAGATGCAATGATTGAAATTGATGATGAAGAAAAGGCACCTTCGATCATTAGAAAATTAATTTCATTGTATTTTCTGGGATTTAAGACGATTAATGTTAAACCAAAAAATGGAAGATTGAGTCCCAACCAAAGAAATACCGTAAAAGAAGCTGTAAAGCGAATGTTAATGGGTTCCGAAATAATTTCGGACTCTAGTGGAGGAATAACAATACAGGTTCTTGTAAATTTGCTAGAACTATCAGTTGATGGTGCATTTAAGCGAATGATCCATTTAGCAAAATCAATGTCTAGCGATGCAATTTTAGCAGTAAAAGAAAATAATTTAGAATTGGCACAAGAAGTAATCAATACAGATGACGAAGTGGACAGATTTGGATTTTATATTATTCGACAACTAAAAATTGCAATACAAAATGAACATATGCTAAAAGAGATGGGTTTTAGAAATGCCAGAAATTGTCTTGGGTACAGACTAGTTGTAAAAAATATAGAGAGGACAGGAGATCATGCATCATTTATTGCAAAAGATCTTTTAGAATTTAAAAAACCAGTCAAAAAAGAAATTTTAGAGAAACTTCAGGATATGAATAAATTTTGTTTGTCTGTATTGGATGATTCATGTTTGGCTTTATTCAAAGAAGATTATGTACAAGCAGAAAAAACTATTGAAAAAACAGCTGAAATTACCAAATATGAGAAAAAAGTAAGAGACATTTCAAAATCATTAAAAGATGATGAGGAAATTTACAGAATTAGAAGAATGTCTGAGAATATTAGAAGGGTTTCTGAATATGCTAGCGATATAGCAGAAATTGTATTAAATATGAATATTGAAAAAACATTGAAAAAAATGGAATAATTATCAAAAAAGGTTAAGATTGAGAAGGAATGAAGTCAGCAATTTTAATCACATATGATCAGGAGGATTCGATAAACGAAGCTAAGGGACTATGTGATGCGGCAGGATATGAGGTAGTTCATATAATCCAACAAGATTTTCTTAAAAAACCAAAGTATGGAATTAGTGGAGGAGTTTTAGAAAGACTAGAGGAGATATCGGAGAAACTTAGACCAAATGTAATCATTTTTGATGAAATTTTAAAACCAAGCCAAAATTACAATCTAGCTTCCGTGTTACATCGAGAGATTTTAGATAGAGAAGGGTTGATTCTTGAGATTTTTGAAAGTAGAGCATCAAGTGCTGAATCAAAGTTGCAAGTCAAATTAGCTCAATTACGATATGAGATGGCCCGAGCAAAAGAGAAAGTTCGTCTTGCAAATATGGGAGAACAGCCAGGATTTATGGGAATTGGAAAGTTTGAGGTAGATGTTTACTATAATGATATTAAACATAGAATGCAAACATTAAGATCTAAACTCGAAAAAGCAGGAAAGCAAAGAGAACTTCATAGACAAGGACGGAAGAGAATTGGATTCAAAACAATTTCTTTAGCAGGGTATACATCTGCAGGAAAAACAACTTTGTTTAACAAAGTTACAGGTGAATCAAGAGCTCAAAGTAAAGAACTATTTACAACACTTACTACAACAACACGAAGAGTAACAATTGATCAGGAACCATTTCTAATTGCAGATACTGTTGGGTTTATCAGTAAATTACCTGCATATATGATAGATGCATTCAAATCAACTTTAGAAGAATTAACACATACAGATATCATCATTCTAGTAATTGATATTAGTGATTCGGTATTTGAATTAAAAAAGAAATTTTCTAGTTGCATGCGAACCTTAAGTGAGTTAGGAGTTGAAAAAGATAAGATAGTTTATGTATTAAACAAAGACGATTTATTAGAACAAGGTGATGTAAATCAAAAAATCAACATACTTAATTTATCTGAAAATAAAAAAGTGGTTTCAATTTCTGCAAAAACAGGCAAAAACATCAAAGAGTTAAAAAAATTAATCAAAAATATTTCAGAAAGTCACAACTCATATAATTTCAATAAAAGTCCATCTGAAGGAGTTGAGGATACATTTGGTAATTGAAGTTGTAAGAATTGGACAACGTTTGGTAAGAGATGATCGAGTCACAACTCATGTTGCACTTGTTTCAAGGGCATTTGGTGCTGAAAGAATTTTTATGAGTGAAGTTAATCCAGAAATTAAGGATACAGTAGAAAAAATCAATAAAACTTGGGGAGGAAAATTTGAGTTAGAGTTTATCAATAAATGGAAATCTATTGTAAAAAAGAAAAAAGAAGAAAACTTCAAAATTGTTCATCTTTCAATGTATGGTCAAAATATCAACATTGTTCAAGAGGAACTGCGGAAAGAAGAAAACATGTTAATTGTTGTAGGAGCTGAAAAAGTCCCTAGAGAGATTTATGAATTAGCAGATTATAATGTAGGAGTTGGAAGTCAACCTCATTCTGAGATTAGTGCCCTAGCGATTCTTTTAGATCGTATTCAAGAAGGCAAACAATTCGAAAAAGACTTTACAGATGCAAAAAGAAAGATCATACCCACAAAAAATGGCAAAAATGTACAAGTAAAAGAAACAAGGGATTAATAATAGAAAATCATGAGTCATTAGAGTTGGTAGACAAATACGAAGATCCTTTTGTTAGAATCGCCTCTATGATCGGAGGAGACGAATATCTCAAGGTTGCAAGATCATTACTTAAAGCCGAAGATGCAACAGATGAAGAAATTGCAAGTTCTACAGGTCTAAGAATTAACATGGTAAGAAAAGTATTATATGATTTGTTTGGGAAATCGCTAATCACTGGAATCAGAGTTAAAGATGAGAGGAAAGGGTGGTTTGTTTATAGATGGAGAACTAGAAGAGAAGAAGTTGAACATTTCATTGAAAACCAAAAAAAGAAAATTGAAGAAAGATTACAACAAAGATTAGATTATGAAAATGCTTCTGACTTTTATCATTGTGGTAATGAAGATTGCCCAAGAGTAACATTTGAAAGTGCACTTGATGGCATGTTCAAATGTCCATCATGTGGAAGTGTTTTAAACTTGAAGAAAAATGATAAATCTAAAAAAGCATATTCAAAGAAAATTGATGAGATAAAAAAAGACATGCAGCAAACATTCTGATTTGTTGTAACAATAAGGATAAATAGAAAATTAAAGTATTATGATTATGTCAACAGATGATTCATCTATCTGTAATGTTTGGAAAGGAAACACATCTAAAATTATCAATAAATTGGAGTTGCAAATACCGTCACATTTTCAAATCTATTCAGATATGTACAAAGAATATCTTCGATCTATAGACGATATTTTTGGAACATGTGTTTTGTCAGAAAAGGAGTTTTTTGATAAATTGAATATTAACCCAAATTTTATGAAAAATCTTAGAATATCTTCTAATCTTCTTAGCGATATTTGGATCAATCAAATAGAAAATTATGATAATTATCTTAAATGGTATTCTCAAATGAGAATTTCAGGCATAAAATCATATGAAAAATTCATGCATGCAATGATGGATTCCTATTCAAAAACACTTTCTAATTTATCAAAAAATATGAAAAATTAGTTAGAGATTAAATAGGAGACATTCCTGGAAAAATCCTTGAACCAAATTACTACAGTCAATCCAGCAACAGGCGAGAAGATTAAGACTTTTACTGCAATGGATAAAAATCAGGTATTTGACTTAGTTGGAAAAGCAAAAAGAGCTTTTCCAGAATGGAAAAAGGATTATGAGAAACGTAGGAGCTATGTTTACAATTTAGTAGAATATCTAAAGAAACACAAAACAGATCTTGCAAAAGTTGCAACATCTGAAATGGGCAAAGCTCTTAAAGAATCAATTGGCGAAGTTGAAAAATGTGCTTGGGCGTTAGAATTTTATGCAGATCACGGAGATAGTTTTCTTTCCGATGAGGTTTTAAATACAGATGCAAGGAAGAGTTTTCTAACTTTTGAACCATTAGGTGTGATTGGTTCTATAATGCCTTGGAATTTTCCCTACTGGCAGGCATTACGATTTGCAGCTCCATGTTTAATGGCAGGAAATGTAATAGTAATGAAACCATCCAGAGTAACTATGCAATCAGGAATAGAAATTGAAAAAGCATTTACCGAATCAGGAATGCCAGATGGAATTTATCAAACAGTAGTAGGAAGTGTAGAATCTGCAAATCACTTAATTGATTCAGATGTTAATGCAGTTACTTTTACTGGAAGTACAAATGCTGGTGCAAAAGTCGGAGAAAGATCTGCAAAAAATTTGAAAAAATGTGTATTAGAGTTAGGGGGAAGTGATCCTTTCATAGTATTAGATGATGCAATTATAGAAAAAGCGGCTGAAGGTGCAGTCAAGGGAAGATTCATCAATTGTGGTCAAAGTTGTGTAGCCTCAAAAAGATTTTTTGTGGGAAAAAATATTGCAGATGAATTTACTGAATTATTTATCAAAAAAGCCTCTCAACTCAAAGTAGGAGATCCTATGTCAATTGAAACAGATGTTGGGCCAATTTCAAATAAAGAAGGTTTAGAAACGATTTCTGGAATTGTAGAAGATGCAAAACAAAAAGGTGCTGAAGTTCTTTTAGGAGGTTCAGAGATAGATGGCAAAGGATTTTTCTATAAACCAACAATTCTTAAAAATATAAAATCAGATATGAGAATTGCAACTGAAGAAACTTTTGGGCCAGTTGCACCAATTACAGTAGTTGAAAATGAAAGTGAGGCAGTCAAATTAGCTAATGAGAGTGAATTTGGTTTAGGTGCTAGTATCTGGACAAAAGATCTTGCTAAAGCAGATAAAATATCAAGAAGAATAGATTCAGGAATTGTGAGTGTAAATAATGTAGTAATATCAGACCCAAGAATTCCATTTGGAGGAATAAAACATAGTGGATTTGGAAGAGAACTATCAAGATATGGAATGCTTGAATTTGTTAATCTAAAATCGGTCAGATTTTATGATAACCTTACACATCATCATTATGTAGAATAGATCATTCATTAGTGCTGTTTAAGATTCAGTATATTCATCTTCATCTTCCAAGTCATCCTCATCACCACATTCTTCTAACTCAACATGAGTGGGATTACCATCATCTCCAAAGTAAATCTCAACACAAATATCTGAAGCTAACGTATTGACCAAAGTTTCAGCTAATTCCTTTGGAAAATTTCCCAATCTACTAGGATCTGAGGAATATCGATACTCAGTAATTTCATCTTCATGATAGAAATCTAACTCAATATCACCATTGGTAAATTTTCTAACCCCCATCACCTGGCCAAATATACTATAAGACAAATCTAATTACCTTGTTCAGATACATCGTTTGAAAGATTTTCAGCCAATTTCTCATAATGTTCTCTAGATTTTCCTAAGTCATTTAATTGAGTTCTCTCAATTTCATTAAGTTCATCATCTACTTTTTTGGAGACATATTGTAATCGTGCTTCAGCCATCATGAATAATCTGTTATTTTCTTTCCAAAGATGTTCTGTCACATGTTCAACGTATTGTTGCATATCACTAATCAATTTTGTAGAATCGCCTGATGAAAGATATTCTTTGGCAGACTCCTCCATTGCAGTTCCAATTTCCCGTGAACGTTGATGATCAATTAGCATCATTGCAATAGGACCCATATTGCTAGGCAGTCCAGCTTGTTCTAATGCAGGAAATAGAGATTTTTCTTCTTTAGTATGATGACAAACATCAGTAAAGTTTTTTGAGAAATCAATAACTGGAAGTAAAATTGATTCAGGAATTTGCTTGCCGTCATTTAGTAATTGAATTGTAGATTCCATTGCTTTGATGACTTTTTCTATCAAGTCATGATCGCGTCTTAATGATGCTGTAGACATAATAACTTTGAATTAAATCCAATATCTATATCTTATTTATTTTAAAAAATAATTAAAAGATAGAAATTAGTTAACGATGGACGTTAACAGATAGTTTTAACGATTAGAGAGGCTCTCTGATTTTACAAATGTCCAAATCTTTTTGGTCATTTCACTTGGTGCAATTGGTTTATTGCCAAATACTTGTTCTACAGTTTCTTTACGACCTGCAAAACTGATTGCATATCCGCCAAATGCTGGTTTTTTTGATTTTGATTTAGCCTTCTTTTTTGGTGCAGCCTTCTTTTTTGGTGCAGCCTTCTTTTTTGTTGTAGTTATTTTTTTTGTTGTAGATTTCTTTTTTACTGCCAATTTCTTGTAATTTTATTTTAAAGAAAGTATAATAACTTACACTTTTGTATAATGCAAAACAAGGTGATTTTTGAGTCTCTTAAAAGATTTAAGACGAAGATTAGGTGAATTCGAGATCTTTCTAAATCCATTTCCCTCAATTAGCGATATGGCATTTTTTCCACCAATCAGAAATGGAGACAAGGTGATAATTAGATCATCAAAAAGATCATATTTAATAAATTCCCAATTAACAGTCCCTCCTCCTTCAATTAGAATTGATTTGATTTTTCTATCCAAAAGTTTTTTTAATAATAGTTTTAGATTAATTGAATTTTTTCCTGCAACAATTATTTCTACAGGGAATTTTTTGAGTTTATCAAGATTTGATTTGCTGATTTGGTTTGACACAGATATAATTGTTGGAACTTTATTACTTGTTTGGATTATTTTTGAATTTTTTGAGATATTTCCTTTAGAATCTAAAACAATTCTTATTGGATTTTTACCTCTAGTATGACGTACGGTCAACATAGGATTATCAATGAAAACAGTATTTTTTCCTACGAGTATTGCGTCTACTTTAGATCTTAGTTTGTGTAATCTAACAATATCTTGTTTTGAAGATAGTTTTGAATCACCTGTAATAGTTGCAATCTTTCCATCAATTGATGCTGCAGCACTCAAAATTACATATGGTCTAGATTTTTCCATATACTATTTTCCCTCCAATCATTACTGCTCTAATTGCTGATTCTGATGCTCTATGAACAATTGATGCATAGGGATTGTGTATTGGTTCTAAATCTAAAGCATGTTTATCAAGAAAAATACAATCTGCAATTTTCCCATTTTCAATTATTCCAATATCTTTTTTCAAAATTTTTCCACCATTTACCGTAGCCATCTTAAGAATTTCTTTCGGATCAATTCTTTTTTTATGAATTCCCATAGTTACTTTCCAAAGAAAATCCATTTCTCTAAACATATCAGGTGAATTTATCATCACATTATCTGTACCTAATGCCAAGGTACATCCCGCTTTTTGCATCATTTCTATGTCTGGAATACCTTCAGCAAGTGAAGAATTGGCTCTGGGACAAATTACAATTCCTTGACTTTTTTTTGCTGCGGCAATTAGATCGCTTTTTGAAGCAAAGGTCATATGAACTAAAAAATGAGGTTTCATTGATAATGCCCTTACTGTTTCAGATTTGCCAGTAACTTTCTTTGATGTAGAAATACTTTGTTTAGTTTCTGATGAATGAATAGCTCTAAGTTTTGTTGTTTTTGAATAGGAATTTAAAACCGAAGTACTGTTCTCATTTGCACCGCTAATACCAATGCCATCGCATTTTTTGAGAAGTGCATCAAGATCACTAATTTTGTCTGTTGGGAAGGGTCGGTTTTTTCGAATTTCTGTAGATTTTTGATAAAATTCCAGTCTTCCTAAAATTATTGAACGTATGTGGATGTCAGAGAGCGCTTTTTTGAGTAAAATTACGCCATTTAATCCACCCTCTCGGAAATCAACAAAGGTGGTGATTCCTTTTCGAAGCATTGAGTGGCAAGTATTTTTCATAAAAATTGATAAATTTTCTTGTGATGTATTTTTTAGAATTTTGGATTTAACTCCAAACACCGGATGAATTTTTTCTTCTACCGTATTATTAAGAGTAACATCTTTTCCAATAGAATCTCCTATGTGTGTATGTGCATTAATAAAACCAGGAATCAATAGAAGACCTTCACAATCAATAGATTCTTCATTGACATGTGGTTGAATTTTAGTTCGAATTTTTTTGAATGTGTTATTTTCAATTTTTACATTGGTTCTTAAAACAAAATCTAATTCTGAACCTTGTAATACACTGATATTTTTTATTAACATGATAATTCATAAACTTCAGGTTTTTCTTTTCCTGAATCTCGAATTTCCCGTATAGTATCAAGGGATTTTGTGGCTAATTTTACGGCTTCTCTACTAGTAAGTGCAGTTCCTATTCCACAATTCAGAGAAATTTCATCACTATCTTTTATCATGTCAATAAAATTCTGTACGGAATTTTTTCCATCTTCACTTGCAACTACCATAAAATTATCACCTCCCATAAAAAATGTAAGGGAATTTTTTTCAAGAAAATATTTTGACATTTTTGAATATAATCCAAAAATTATTGATGTTATTTCATATGGTGAATTACTTTTTCTTTGTGAAGTAAGATCGTCTACATCTAAATGCATTATTGTAACTTTTGAATCAGATGTATTGTTAACAAATCCAAAAATATTATATTCCTCATTTAAAATAATTTTATTTTTCTTTCCGTCATACGCTTTCAAATTTGCACCAAAAGGAGTATCTTCAAAACCAATTGAAATTGCTAAACGAATATCAAATGATTTTTCGAGTACTTTTTGAATTTCAATATGTTTGTCCAATCCAAGTCCATTAGAAACTACAAAAAATTCATCTGCTCGATTGAGAAAGACTAGGCAATTTTTTTCAGAAAAAAGTTTTTGTACTTCTTTGTACAGTGATGCTTGAAGCATTTGTAGTTCATGTTCTCTGTCGCTTCCCAATGTTAATGTCCAGGGACCATATCCAGTAATTTTTAATATACTAAGTTGAATCATTTTTGAATCCTCTTTAATTCATTAGAAATTTTTACAACAGCTTCTACTGCTCGTTCTGCAACGGGTCTTATTCTAGCATAAGCATGTCTTTCTTGCATTCCTGGACCAGATATGCCTAAAGAGACGGGTTTTTGGTATTTTATAGATAATGCTGTTAATGCTTGAGCAGTAGAATGCGATATGACTTCATCATGTTTTGTTTGTCCTTTAATTATAGCACCTAAAGTAACTATTGCATCAACATCATTTTTTTCTAATAATGAATTTACAATTATGGGCATGTCGTAAGCACCAGGAACTGTACATACATGTAATATTTTCAATTTCAGAGTATTTGCTTTTTCTTGAGCTACTGCAACCATCCTAGATGTCACTTCCTCATTGAATTCCGAAACCACTATTGCAATATTCAAGACTAATGCACCTTGGCGTATTCTAAGAGTTCTTTTCCATCAATTAATGGAAATCCATTTTGTTTGGCAAATTTCTCTGCTTTATCTATAGACAATGCAGAATACGTTTCTGCATCCATCATTTCACAAATTGCTGTAACAGGTGTCAAACCTGCAAGTTGAGCTAAATAAACAGACATTTCAGTATGTCCTTGTCGTGCAGCTAATAATCCTTTAGATGCAATCAACAAAGGAACATGTCCTGGAGTTTTAAATGATGATGCAAATTTTTTCTGTTTATTTTCAACATTAAAGATATTTGCCATTTCTCTAATTGTTAATGACCTATCTTTATCAGTAATT
>JAOTSS010000047.1 GCA_029864805.1 Candidatus Nitrosopumilus sp.
CATTCGTCTTGCTTTTATTCAAATTTTGCAAATACCATACATGAGCAATCAAGATAATAAAAACAAATCAAGTTGGGAAGAAGTACAAGGACTGTCCTGGGTTTTTTACGAGGACTAGATTTTCCTAATCTGTTTATATTTTTGAAAATTAAAAAATACTCGCCCTATAAAAAATGAATTGAGATCATAATTTGAGGAAATTAGTAATGCGTCATCAGATTGTGCTGTCTGGATACGAAGGCATCACTATGACATGCTGTGTCTATGCCGCACTAATGTATCATCTATCGGATTTGATATTAAAGACATATTATTTTTGATTTAATTCAAAATCAAATCAACTCTCAATCACTTTAACAATATCTTCAACACCATATTCCATCATGGAAAATCTAAATCTAGTAGATCAAGAAAAATTCCTAAACAGTATATTGCATGTTTCTGGGAATATAAGATATGTAATGATTTATGATTTAAAAGGAAACAATATCTTTAAACGCAAAATGGATGGGGTGACAAACCTCCTGACTGAAGAAGAAAACAAAATTGCCTTAAAGCATACTATAGAATCTTGGAATTTCAGAAATTCCCTTTCAGAGAAAATTGGGAATGCAAACTATACCTTACAGGTCTATGATAATCTGATAAGGGCAATATTTCCGTTCGGCAGCAAGATGCTCCTAGTGGTTACCTTGGATAATGCAGGAAGCCCAAATGACATTGTTAAACGCATCCAGGCAATACTGTCAGGGACTCCCGTAAAATGAACAACATTCTGACAGAATCTCTTCAACAGAGTTTTGATTATTGGAGCTGGGTTGATGAGGATTCCAGAATAGAATGCTTGCCAATCTGGAAAAAGATTCTCAGTAACAATTCAGAAATCATAAAAAACCAAACAATGTGGATAGATGGAATCAAACAAGATACAGAAAAGTATGTGCATCAGTTCTTAGAGTCATGGTCTAAAGCAATTGAGGCCCCTGATTTTGAATCTGCTAAAAACTCAATGCAGAAATGGCAGAAGCTTTGGGAAGAGACAACTGATGAGAATGTAAAAATCTTTGTCAAAGTTTTAGAGATGGTTGAAACTTATTGGAAAGATATGCAAAATAAAAGTATAGACTAGGCGTAAAAATAATTTTCAAAAATATTTGATCATTATGACTAGCTTTAACTCACAGTTAGGTTTCTGGTCAAATTCTGAATTTAGTTTTCTTGTGTTTATTTTAATTCATTTCATCTAGGACCAATTATACCATAATTATCATGGGAAGTCTGAAACTTCCATTCAATCAATGTTCATCCGTTACGGCAATTCCGACTCCAGAAGAAATTCCAGTCACAAAAATCAAGGATCTGTAGTTATCTACAAATGTGGATTTAATTATATTCAAGATGCCTGAGAGTACAGATGTTTTTCTACTGATATAATAGTTCGAATTACTGATGAAGGGGAATTCTAGGAGTTTTGAATGCGGCAACACCTGTTAGATGAAAAGACCCAGATGTTATGAAATAATCTTTAAAAAGCAATAACAGCAAACATAAAAAATGAGGTGTCCTAATTGTGGAAATCAGGCAAGCTGGAGAGATCCTGATTGCAACAAATGTGATCATACATTACATCAGAAAAACTGCAAGGGCAAATCGCCTGATTGCAAGTGCCATGAGATTAACGAAAAGACATGGTCACAGAAAAAAGTGCAGCAGTCAACGAGTTGATTCAAGTTAATTCAAAAATCATCAACGATGTCTTGAATCATATTTTTCATGTATCTATTGTAAATTTTTTCACAGATTAGAATAGAGTGAATTCAAATGAAGGCAGACCTACTTTTGAAAATGATGTAAAACAACAATTAAGAGCAGCTGTCTTATCACGAATTCACTGGTGTAAGTTAACACATTCAAATTATTAAGATGAATGCAAGTTGATTTAATCCAGAACCAAATCAAAAGGGCATATCTTTAATATCAAATTCACCATACTTGGCATAGTGCGGTATAGACACAGCATGTCATAGTGATGCCTTCGTATCCAGACAGCACAATCTGATGACGCATTACTAATTTCTTCAAATAATGTTATTCATTTTTTACAAAGGAAGGTTTTTTCAATTTTCAGTCACATGTGGGTCTTTAATCCATCCATTTGATGAACATACCTCGATCAACAAAACAATTCAAAACATTCTCCAAACTGCTTTCTTGTCTGAAAACAAAAGAAAGTATGACTGTCTTGCAAGGTATATGCTATCAAGATCCATTGTGTGAACAGTGAGATTTCTCAACGTGTCACTTAGCTGATTCTTGCCATGTTGGTACTCAAAAATCTGTCGCTCAATTATTTCTTGGCTTTGTTTGGAGAGTTTTTTGTAAAAGTGACCATACATTCTTCTTAGCACATTGGCATGTTTGGAACGTGTGAGATGCTGGCCCAATGCTACAATTAGGCAATCTGAGTAGTTTCCCACAACTGCGCTTGCAGACAGTTTTTCATGGTTTGCAACAACGTTTCCCATCTTGTTTAGATGTATAGGACTAAATGCCATGAGCAGATACTTGTTGGTCGTATGAAACTGAACAAGCTTGTTCATGGAAGGTTTTGATTTTATGCAATCAAATCGCTCCAGGACATACCTGGGAATATCTGAAATCTTTAGTGTGTTTTCACCCAATCCTAAGAGTCATTTTTAATCAGTATTTGAAGTAGTTCTGGATTTTTTCATAGTGCCAATGTTTTTTTGTATTGTTTTATTTCCACGTGGGTCTCAAAAACACCCGTCTAACTATATCCCCAGCACAACGTGTATGGGGATATAGTTAGGAGAGTTATTTTGAGACCCACGTGTAAGTCGATTTCGAAAAAAATATCATAGTTTGATATTTCGGTAGTTAGTTCAAGTGGAATATCTATTCTACCAAAAGATTCCACGATTAGAAGAAAATATTCTCTTGAAGTAGACATATTCAAAATAACTCCGATAAGGACACCTAATGATTTGATCAAAGTTTTAGAATCCAATTTTTTTAACAAAAGCAGTAATTCTTAGTGTTATTGATTAAACTCCCAGTATGTTTACATCGTAACGAATCAAATCAAGATTTAATGCCAGATGGTGACGATTTGCCAAAAGATCTTTCCCATATTTCACCTGCATATCGTAAGGCATTATGGATAGTTGTTTTACTCAATGTAGGTTATGGACTTGCCGAGATGATTGGGGGATTCTTGGCAGATTCCCAAGCACTCAAAGCTGATGCACTTGATTTTCTAGGGGACGGATCAATCACGTTCTTGGGATTACTTGCCATAGGTTGGGGTCTTAAATTGCGAGCCCGTTCAGCGCTCATCCAAGGGATATTTCTTGGTGCAGTGGGGATAGCCATACTAGCTAATACGATATATCGCACACAAGTTCTGCATACGCCAGAATCTGGATTGATGGGAGGTCTTGGTCTTATCGCACTTTTGATAAATGTCGTTGCAGTAATAATACTAATTCCATATCGAAAAGGTGATGCCAATGTACGTGCGGTATGGCTCTTTAGCCGCAATGATGCACTTGGCAATATTTTGGTTGTAATTGCCGCAGGCTTTGTCTTTTGGACAGACACGTCATGGCCTGACCTCATAGCAGCTGGATTGATTGCAAGTCTCTTTTTACAATCATCTTGGTCAATCATTAAAGATGCTCGAAATGATCTAAGACAATCCGAGTCGCTATAGTATGAGTCATGATTGCATCTTTTTAGAATCAATCATGAAAAGTGGTATACACTTTAAATTTGTCAAAAACAGTATTCAATACACATGAAAAACGCAGTATTTTCAGGAATTATAATTATCGGTATACTTACAATTTCAATTTCATTACTTTCTGAACAGATCATGGCTCAAACCATGATGACTCCAAGACAACAGATGATGATGGGAACAAATCCCAATCAAATCACATGTGCTGAGGGCAAAGTTCTCATGATGAATAATATGGGAATGCCTGCATGTGTTAATCCCTCCACCTATTGGAGATTGGCAGATAGGGGTTGGGGAAATTTTGATACTGAACTTTTAGCAAAAAACCAAAACCACATGCATGGTGTAATGGGTGCAATGATTAACCATCCCCAAATATCCCAAAACATGCATGATTGGATGAGAGATAATCCTCAACATATGCAAACCATGATGAATAATTGGATGCCACAAATGACACAAAACAATCAATGGATGATGAACATGATGGGACCAATGATGAATGATCCTGAACTAAGCCAACAAATGATGAACCATATGATGATGAACCCGCAAATGATAGAGACAATGAAGTCAAACAAGCAATGGATGGGAATGATGTACGGAGACCCTATGATGAATAGTGGAATGTATCACGGAATGATGATGAACAGTACAATGAATTGTCCTTGGTGTCCGTTCATGCAAGATTCAATGAATCAGAGCATGATGGGATCAGGATGTGCATGGTGTCAAGGCAACATGGGTCATGGAATGATGGATTCAGGTATGATGAATCAAGGAATGATGATGGGGCAACACATGCAAAGTTCAACAATGCAAAAAGATCAAACTATAAGTCATGACTGGATGATGCAAAATCCTCAACATATGCAAGATATGATGAACTACATGATGAGTGATCCTCAGTCAATGCAGACAATGCATGAAATGATGATGCAAAATCCTCAGCACATGCATGGAATGATGAATAACATGATGGGACCAATGATGAACCACATGATAAGTGACCCACAAATGCAACAGCAAATGATGAACCACATGATGAATCATCCTCAAATGATGCAACAATGGATGCAAAATCAGCAGTTCTTGAATAGTCTAAATGATGATGTAGATGATAAAAAAACTGAAACTAGTGAAACTGGCGTAAATTCCCAAAGTACACAAGTTTCAATTGCTCTGGGCTCTGCTTCTCCTGAATGTGGGCAGACAAATGAATGCTATCTCCCATACTCTGTTTCAATAAAAGAACATTCTAGTGTGACTTGGACTAATGATGATACAGCGGTTCATACTGCAACAAGTGGAATCCCTTCAGATGGCCCGAATGGAATTTTTGATAGTGGATTAATTTCTCCAAGTAAAACTTTCACAAATCAGTTTGATGAAGAAGGTACGTTTTACTATTATTGTATAGCTCATCCTTGGATGACTGGAAAAGTTATAGTTAATTAATTATCAGACCCACGTGGAATTAGATAAAAAGAATAAAAAAATTAGAATTCAATGGGGGCAAATAATGGGTGAAAATACAGGACAAATAGTTATGACCACGCTAATTATTGCATCTGTTGGAATTTTTTGTTGACTCTAGAATATAGATAGTTTTTAGAAAATAATGATTCAAACAAAAAGATTAGAAATGGGTTGAATAGGGTATGGCATACAAAAACAACATCACATATATTTTTCATCTTTGAACACTACAAGCGAAAAAGGTCTATTTGTTTTATAACCTGTCTGGAAGAATGAATTGTATGTCTGCAGCAAATAATCGTTCTGATAAAAAATCAAGTAAAAATACCACTTTTATCATTGCAGGAATAATTGCGTTAGGAGCAGGTTTGCTTTTTGCGTATTTGATGTTTTATACTGCACCAACAGAAGAAATGGAAATGGTAAAAGTAATTGCAGTTACAAATGATGGATGTATTGCCGAAACCATGGATGGTTATTCAGTAAATATCGGTGATTGTAATGCCAAACCAGGTCAGTTTGTTAATGCTTTAGTTGATCAAAAAACTAAAGAGCGTGCGGCATTAATGAACCCGACTAATTAATTTTCAAAACGGCAATTTATCGCAAATGCAGGGAGTATGGGATGCCGTTGAAGAGATTCTGATCAGGATCACAGAATCACGGATGGATATGATTATGATCATAAACAATCTTTAACAAATATTAGATTGGAGCAAAAGACGAATTAGGTTGATTTCAATAATAGGAAGTGGAAGAGTAGGTTCAGCAATAGGTTTTCTTGCGGCATCTCACAGTGTAGATGATGTAGTTCTAATCAACGATCACAGAAACAAGGCAGTGGGTGAGGAATTGGATATATCAAATGCAATTCCTGAAGATTCGCCATTTTCTGTAGTCGGTACAGATGACATTTCCAAAATTAAAGACTCCAAAGTTGTTGTGATTGCAGCAAATAATGGTAAGATCAAAACAGGTAGAATGGATCTTCTAAAAGGCAATCTGGAAATGACTAGAGATTTTGCAAAAAGCATTCAAAAATATGCGCAAGATGCAAAAATTCTTGTCATAACAAATCCAGTTGACATCATAACCTATTTTGTACAAAAGGAGTCCGAATTACCAAAAGAAAACGTAATTGGGTTGGGATCAAACCTTGATTCTAGCAGACTGCGCTACATTCTTGCAAAAGAACTTGATGTTAAGCAATCGGACATTCATGATTCTCTGGTTTTAGGAGAGCATGGAGATACAATGGTTCCCATACTTTCTAGAGTAAAATATGGACAAAAGTTAATTTCAGAATCATTAAACGTAATCCAGAAAGAAAAGATAACAAATGACTTGAAACAATATTGGGCAAAGATTGTTGCCATGAAAGATGTAGCATCAGTGTTTGGAATATCAAAAATAGCATTTGATGTGATCGATTCTATTTTGAAAGAAAATGAATTATCTATGCCAGCTTCGGTTTTACTTGAAGGAGAATATGGGATATCTGATGTTTGTCTTGGAGTGCCATTAGTAATTGGAAAAAACGAAACAAAGATTCAGGAGATTGAACTTGAAAAATCAGAATATGATCTACTACAAACCTCTGCCAAATTTTTGAGAAACCAAATCATGAACTGCTAATTCTGTACAATAGAAATTAAGGTCAGATCATAATTGTTCAAAATAAAGTAATCAACTTCCACGTGGATATGAAACACAATAAGTTAATTGATAAATCAAAAACATTATTCGTTCTTCTCTGCGTATCTGTCTAGTTTTTCAAGCATCATCTGCTTTTTTGAATCACTCAGAAAAGACCCTTCAAAGGAATTTTTTGCCAACGTGTAGATGTCTTTCTTTGTGAGGTTTAATGCATCATACACGCTCTGGTAATTCTCATTGATGTAACCTCCAAAGTATGCAGGATCGTCTGAGTTTACAGTCACTTTTAGGCCCTTTCTCAGCATTCGTTTTACTGGATTTTTTTCCATTTTTTTTACTACCTTTAGATTATAGTTTGATAACGGGCAGGATGTCAAAGTGATTTTTCTTTCTACCAACTCTTCGACTAATTTTTCATCATCCATGCTGTGGTTTCCGTGGTCGATTCGAGAAATTTTGAGTAATTTGAGATATTTACGGACATCTTCTGCACTACCTTCTTCACCTGCATGTGCTACAGCCAACAGTCCGCTTTTTTTCGCATAATCAAAAACCTTCTTAAATTTTGACGGGCTATATCCTATCTCTGCAGAGTCCAGTCCTACTGCAACAATTTTCTTATGTTTTAATGCTTCTTTCAAAACAGTCATGGCCGAATCTGCACTCAAATCCCTTTGAAAGCACATTATCAGTTTTGATGAGATGCCCCACTTTTTTTCAGCATCCCTCATCGCACTGAATATTCCGTTTAGAACTGTGATGTATTTGATTCCCCTATTTACGTGGGTCTGAGGATCAAAGAATATTTCTGCATGCAATACATTTTGCTGATGGGCTTTTCTTAGATAGGTAATGGTCAAGTCATAAAAATCCCTTTTTTTGATCAAGACTTTGGATCTGACATTATAGATATCCAAAAAATCCTGTAAATTATCAAATTTGTATGATAATTTTAGTTCCTTGACAGATTTTTCTTTGAGTTTTATGTTGTTTCTCTTTGCAATTTTAAATAACATTTCAGGTTCCAGAGTGCCCTCAATATGCAAATGCAGCTCTGCCTTTGGAATATTTTGGATGAATTTCTTTATCGTGTTATCTTTGGGTTTGTCAGAATGTCGGGGCACTGACTAAAATCATTGTTGTAAAATATAAAAACTCAACATTTTCAGATTTGAACAATTATCGTCTTAATCGTAGCATGAAGATTGGATAATTTTTATCTTGAATTTTAATTTCCACGTGGGTACATTTTCTAACCTACTAACTATATCCCCATACACGTTGTGCTCCCAGTCAAATTTGAACCACTACTCAAATTTTACAAATCATGATTTATGGAATCATAATACAACAGCCTATATCGAAAGATGTGGATTAGATAAGACGAACCATGTGTAACCTCTTAAAAATAGAGTTTAGGGGTCAAACCTATCCAACAATTCCTTCGTTTAAGACTTACAATTAGATTTGATCTACGTTCATTATGTTCTTGAAACGATTATTGAAAAACATGATTAATGAATTTTGAATGGTAATTTGAATTGAAAGTTGAATGCAGTTACCGGGATTTGAACCCGGGTCACGTACTTGGCAAGCACGAGTACTAACCAGACTGTACTATAACTGCAACAATCCTAGAGGCTGAATTTGGATATTAAACTGTTCTTAAGCAAATAGATGTTGAATTTAAATAAATTCTGTTTCTTCCAAAGATATGTGAAAAAGTATTTCACCGTTTGAAAGCTATCTAAAATCACAGATAACACAAATGAAGAAAAAACAGAATTACAAAAGAAATTCAATGAGATTGAGAATTTAAATAAATTTCAAGAATAGGTAACAGAGATATGTAAAACTTAAAAGATGGATGCCTCGAAAATTGGAAGAATTTCACGAATTTAATATCTAAGATTTGTTAACATTTGTTATCAAAGTTATCACATAACCTATATTCTAACAATAGGTATTTTTATTCATGAAAGCAACACAAGAACACAAAGAACTTCATAATATGGAGATCAAGAGAATAAAACAAAATGAATCAGGTGAGGCAAAAATTGATGAAATACTAATGTCATATTCAATTTGGTTTATGAAAAACAACATTGAAGAATTTCAAATGTTTTATAAATTTTGGAATGAACAATTCATAATCAACTGTATCTCTTCATGAGGCACATTACATCAACAGAAAAGGATGAAAGTGAAGATCTCTTGCAGGAAATCAATCCACTACCATCTCAATATAATAGATGAAGAAAAAGACACAGATGTATCCTGTAACGAATTTCATTAAATTTTGAATATTTTTATTGAATTAAAAAAGACCCGAATGATTTTTTCATTTTAATTATTTTTGTCTTACTCTTTTTTTAGTGATTTCTCCTTTAAATTCTTGATCTGTTTTTTGGATAATCTCGATATATGGCGATATAATAGAAAAATATTCCTGAGCAGCTAATGCCTTTGCTATTTGGAACTTTTTTGTTGTATCGGTTCTAGCCATCAAAGTCATACAGTCTAATCTCACATATAGGTTATGTGATAACTTTGATAACAAATGTTAACAAATAATAAATACTCATAAAACGGATACTAATACATGTCTAATTTAATTGGAGTAAGACTAAACAAAGAAGATCATGCTGAATATCTAAAAATAGTAAAAGAAAATGGGACTAATCCCTCTGCTATGACTGCAAAAATTGTGCATGATTGGTTACATTTTCAGAGAACAAAACAATACAGGGGTGACATCACTCTTTCAGGTGAAATTTTAAAGAAACGACATGATGCAATAAAGAAAAATGAGATAGGTAAAATTGTCCAACATAATGCAAAAGTCATCATTTCTGAAATGGAATTTCAAGTGGATAATCTTGATTTTGTTGAGATAAGTAGAAGAATTCTGGAATGGAATAGGGAAAATGGAATCGCAATGATAATGAGAGATAGAAAAGACAACACAGTATTTATGCAAAAACACTCTCTGGGTGCGATTTGGTCTGAGATTCAATGTAAAATGTATTGTAAAATGTTTGAAATTATTGGTGAAACAATTCGATCAATGAAATATGATTCTAACTCTTTTAGTTTTGAAGTGATTAGACAAAACTAGGTATAAAATATAATTCATCTGAGTATACTATTTCTACAAGAGTGTGTATAAACAGATCAAAATTATATACAAAAATAGAAACTATGATGATAAAAACGAAGTATGACTAAAACTGTTTTTAACTATTCCAATTAAGAAACATTATGGATGGCACTCTTCTTATCAAAATAGAACAAAAAATTCAAGAAACACTTTCCAACAAAGATGAGGTTAAAGAACTAATTCAACTGCTTTCGACAATTGATGATTCAAAATCATTTGCTCTGGGTGTGATGGTTGGAAGAATTTACAATGCTTTTTACTATCAGTCAAAGAGAATTCTAAATCGAGAACCTACAAAAGACGAATTTAAAGAATTTTTAGAATTTGTTAAAAATAAGAAATCTGACTTGGAAAATTTATGGTGATGACTTATTCCATTCAATGACCTTGATGGTTGGCGTTCCTGGCAATT
Source organism: Candidatus Nitrosopumilus sp. (assembly GCA_029864805.1). Next base: position 10,468 of record JAOTSS010000047.1, read on the forward strand.
TCACACATGCGCCATGAAGTGCTTTTTTTGCTGCCTCTAAATGTGCATCACTATTTACAAACATTTCCATGATACATTGTCCTTGTTTGACTCTTGCACCTAGACTGACTGCTTTTCCCCATGATCTTCGCATTCCTTCAGAAACTCTGTCTGCACCTGCAGTTGCAATCTGTTTGTTTTCTCGAAGTAAATTATGTGGATAAATTCTTAGCCTTGAATAGTAACCTGATTCACCAGTTGTTTTTTCTAGTGTTTTGTTTGCTGCCAATCTAGTTGATTCAATTGCCATGTGTCTAATCTGAATCTTTTCGTTAATTAGTAACTGAACACAATATTTGTAGACTCCTCTTTTACCACCCTGAAATTTTGCAATTTTGATCTGTGGCTTGCCTTTAATGTACTCCTTTCTAGTAAATACTTGTCCCGTTGCGGTTCTATAATTGGCACCATGCATTATGTTCTCAAAATATACCGCCCATATTTTAACGGTGAGCCAATATATGCTCATATTTTCCAATGCTTATATGGAAATCCTTTGAATTTCCCATCATCATGGAAGAGACATTCCTAATTAACGGTGAGATAGTTTCTGGACAAACTTGTATCTCTGATAAAAATATGATTCATGAACTTGTTGTAAAGGGATACGGAGAAATTGAAAATGAAAAATTATTCTTAAAACAATTTGAGACTCTATTTCTCTTATATTCCAAAAGACTGATTTTAAAGAAGGGTAAAAAACAAATTGACTTTGATACTTTTATGAATATCTGTCAAAAAACTGATTATGATATTCTTACTAAATTTTTGATATATCGTGATCTTCGAAATCGTGGTTATGTTGTTAAAGATGGATTTGGATTTGGTTCTGACTTTAGAGTTTATGAGCGAGGACATTTTGGTGAGAAAGGAGCAAAATTTCTGATCTTTGGACTAAATGAAGGTCAACAAGAGAAGATGGGTAATCTGCAAAAAAAGATTGAAGACATCACTCAAATGGGAAAAGAACCTATAATCGCAGTAATTGAGCGGCGTGGAGAGGTGATTTATTACAAGATCAATAGAATGCATTTCTATGAAAACAAATCTAGACTAAAAGAATCATTTCAGATCTAGTCCTGCATAATCCATTCAGATGAATATTTTAAAAGATTATTTTCTTCTGCAAACATAAAATCGTAGACATCTACATACTTTGTTTTGTTATCCCAAAGATCTTGAAAATCTTTCATCTTTCTTTCAACTCTTGATTTATCATTCCATGATGTGAAAACATCAACTGATTCAAAATCTCTTGATTGAATAGAAAATGATTCTCTTGAAGTTCCTGTAAACGCAACTGACTCATCATCCGCATCTCTGAAAATTCCTATTCTCTCGGAAAATGAATTTGCAACTTGCTCTGAATTTGTAATTGCAATCTTTAATTCAATTTGTCCATTATTTACTATATTTTGGAGTTTTTGGATTTTAGTGTCTCTGATAAACTTCCCTTCAAATGATTTTGTAAATTTCTCAGAAAATACTTTTGTTAATACGTTGAGATCACTTATTTTGAATCTATTCCCTGTAATCATTCTTAATTTTGCCTTTCCCGTTGAAAAATTTTCAAATGCCATTGAAATTGTGGCCAAAGTCTGAATCGATAAAAAATCAACACATCTATCATATTCTATGCAATGATTGAGGCAAGGAAAAAAAAACTCTGCTACGATATCGTCTCTATCTGAACGAAATTCTTCTTTTAATTTTATGTCTCTTAATCCCAATAATCCTTTTTGTTAATTTTATTATTTAAAGAAATAATTCTGAGATAATGACATAAAATGCTCCCATCGGGATTTGTCAAATTGGTTCAACATTCTCTATTTTTGTTTATGTGGAAATTCTAATTTTGAAAATCTGCAACAAAATATTCTCGAGTCAGACAAATACCTCATTTTCATAATACTGTGGGGTTTTTTTAGGAACATCAAAAATATCTAAAGACTCCAAATATGCAAGATGTTTTGAGATTGATTCAGTGTTTCCAAAGGATATCATTATCCGGTCATTATGTTCAGGTACGTATTGAGAAATATTCGATTCATATTTTTCCCCATTGACATAAAAAACCAGAGATTGGTTTTCTCCAGTACAGAAACTGTTGTTTTTATTGTCCGATGATGCATCATAATTCAGCATTATGCATTCAGGCGTAATCTTCATTCCCAATGATGTAAACAACATCTCTAGTGAAACACCAGTTGCATGCTTGTGAATGAGGTAGGGGTTATGATTCTCAAAGTGGATATACCTGCTCGAAAGCTGGAACTGTTGCAGGCCAAAATTTAACTGCTCACCGTCTACAAAGACTGCAATTGCAGCATGTGCATGATCACTTCCATATTCACCAATCCCATACTGTTTAATCAAGCTCCTTTCAGGATCCAGGTGGACAGTGTTTTGAATTATCTTTGAATCAATCTCCTTTTGGTTCACAAAATAATATGAAAAGAATCCAGATGAAACAATCACAAAAACTACTGCTAATATCACAATTGTCCTACTTTTTGATTTTGGTTTGACTGGCTCTATATCAAAATATTCTGAATTACTCTCTTCAAGACGACCAGGCAAGCTGTAATCTGAATCAAAGTCTTTAGGAAGAGTCTTGTCGTTGTTTTCAGTCAATCATTAATCCAAACGCTTTGATTCTATAAATTCCCTAGAGTCAAAATAACTCTGAAAAAATGATTTGGGATTTTAAACTAATAATCTGATACCCTATTATGGTCTGAATCTTTAACGACTTGATCGCAGTCTGTTTTGAATCTAAAGTATGCTGTTTAGACATTCAGTATATAATGGAACTTGAAGGGTATTAAACCAAAAGTGTAATGCTGGGGATATAGTTAATGAATGAAATAAAAGACCCACGTGGAAAAAGAACTCTCGGATGAATTAATTTGGATAGAGAATGGTTAAGTGTCAAAAGCGGCAGAAGTAAAGGTTGTAGAGATTGGATAAACCATAGACGTATGTGTGATAGATGCAACTGCGATTGTCATTGGGAGCCCTGAAGAACAATTGACATCGGGTGTTGTGACTCAAAAAACGTGTTCTCATAATGCAAAAGTCAGGATGGCAGGATTCAAGGACATGTACGAATGCACAAACTGTCATAAGTTTATCCCCATGATTAAACCAAAAGAGATTGATCATACCGCGCCCCAATATTTAGAGAATAGTTGGGAAGATGACTGATTATTCTAAAACATCAAACTAGAATAAAATGTGTTTTCTGTAGTCTGCATCAGGTTAAGCAACATGATAGAATGTTTTAGATGTCATTAAGGTTGGAAATTACTCTTTCAAGGTCTTGCTTTTCATATCTCAGACTCTTAACAGTTGAACTGTCCTGCAGAGTCAGGGAGAACTTTTGCAGCATTGACTTGTTTTCTGGGGTAATTTCAGATGTAAGAATAATATTATTTAGAGTCTTTGATAGCTGAAAAAGTTTTCTCGTATCTATTTTTTTATTCATACTGTTTGCCAAAGAAATCTGATTGGCCAGTTCATCATTAATTTCATTTAATAATTCTGTAAGTGCATTTGACATAAGGTACATACCATATTAGAGTCGTCCTAGTTAATTAAGCTGCAACAA
>JAOTSS010000093.1 GCA_029864805.1 Candidatus Nitrosopumilus sp.
CACTAACTAGAAGTTTGAGGACTCCGCCTGTTTCGGCAGCACCTTGAATCCATAATTCTATAGATTCGACTTGATATTTGCCAAACCATTCAACAATTTTGTCGACAGTTGTAGAAAATCCCTTGAACTTGTTCTCTATGCCTCCTTTACTTTGGAATCCTGTGTCAGTAGGGATTCCTTCTTCGGAGAATATTAGTTCCACTTTGTTTTCTTCAGACATAATTTAGTACATATTTCAAACTATTAAAAGTCAACATTCAGCATCTGTTATCAGATAGAATCATAATAATCCAAAATTTAGAAAATGATTAATTCTTGATAAAATGATAGTATATCCAAGTAATGACTCAAACTAATAATCAAGGAAGGAAAAAAGCGATGATAATAGCAATTAGTGAATACGATAATTTTCCAAATTTAGAATTTGTAAAAAATGATGGAGAAATGATGTATAAAACTTTGAAGAAGATTGGATTTGAAATTTCAGATGAAAGGAAGATGATCGGCAAAGTAGACCATGATACTATGACAAAGTCCATCAAGGAATTTTTTAGAGGAGACGATGTAAAATCTAGCGACACATTACTGTTATACTATTCAGGTCATGGAGTGCCTCACAGTAGAAACGATTACTATTTTGTAACTTCTGAAACAAGATCTGATAAACCAGATGTGGAAGGATACAGTTACGATGAACTTTCCAAGATATCAAGAAATAGTAATTCGACAAAGATAGTAAAAATTATAGATTGTTGTTATAGTGGAGCACTAGGCATAGCAAGTAAGGGAGACGAGAAATCAAAAGCCCTAATTGGAAAAAGAAAGATTGAGAAAAGTTTTGAGCAGGAAGGCGAAGGAAGATTTGTCCTGGCCTCATCGCTTGGTTCTCAAGAATCATTTAGTGTAAAAGACAAAACATGTAGCGTGTTTACTTATCACATAAATCAGGGGCTAAATGGTTCTGAGCCTTTGGCAGTAGACGAACACGGTTACATCACACCCTATTCTTTGGGAAAATATGTGTACAAAAAAATGATAGATTTTGCAAAAGACCAGAGACCTACAAGAAAGGTTGACGGGAGTGGAGATATTTTCCTTGCAGAATACAAACATCTAGCAAAAATAAAAGATAAAGAAGTTATTGATTCGAGTGATCTAGAAAAGATAGTTAAGAAGATAGTAGAGGAAAAAATAGGAAAGAAGGCAGATGAATCTTCATTAGAATCCATAGTGGAAGCATTAGTACAAAAACAGATGAGTAAACAGCAACAAAAATCTACTCAGGAAACTAAGAAAGGCAAAAAAGAAAAGACAGGAACCGACGCTGTAACCAGCAAAACAATAAAAGGATTGTTGGAAAAATTTGGAGGTAAATTAGAAGAGGAAATTAGTGACAGTATTTCAAAGATAAAAGATTCAGATTTTTCAGAATCTTCAAGAATAAATAAATTTGAATCAACAAAACCACCTATTTTGTTTAATCCAATTGGAAATTGGAATTTTTCTATCAATAATTTAACGGCCAGTATTGGTCAAGTTCAATTTACTCATGCGGGGGAATTTTATGTTGATTTGCTTGAGCAGACATTGAATCAAAGATACACAATTAACGGAATTTGTCAGTTTGATCAACAAAACCAAGTACTCATACTACAAGGAATGTTAAATGAGACATTGCCTTGGAATTATGCAATAACAATACAGAGCCATTCGTTTAATCATTTTTCAGGTTTCACTTCAGATGGGTTTCAAATTTCATTTACAAAAATATGAAACCATAGTAAGACAAAGTATTTGTCATTAGCAGATTCAAATATCTCAAAAATATGTTCTCTGTGCTGTAAAAACAAGTTAGTATCATAATATGATATGATTCATACAAACGGATCCAAAATTTTCCCCATCACGGTAGTGCAACCCACGTTAGATGGAATCTAATAATGACATCGACTTTGTCCTCAAAAAAAGGTTCAAGGAACTAAAAAATCAACCATCAAAAACTATTTCTAAAACAAGGCTTTTAGGCACAAATTTGATGATGATTTAATTACAGATACACCACACAATATTCTATGAGATTTCTTTTTCTTTTCGTACTTTTAGTGATTTCGAGTGGTTTTGTATTTAGTGATGCTTTTGCAGACATCTTTGGTGAACCAAAATTAAATGTCAAAGATCTGGTTGTTGAAAAATATGCATCGAATTTGTGTTGTATGATAACTACCATGACTTTTGTTGAAGATGATATTTTGTTTTTACAAAAAAGTGATGGAGTGGTTCGTTTAATTCGAGATGGAGTCTTACAAGATAAACCTGTGCTTGATGTGAATGTGAATTCAGTTGGAGAAAAAGGCATGTTGGGAATTACTAGTGTTAATTCATCAGTATATCTCTATTTTACAGAAGCCGAGAAAGATGGAGCTGAATCGTTAGGAAACAGAATTTACAAATATGAATGGGACGGAAATTCTTTGTTAAACCCAGTATTGTTAAAAGAACTTCCTTCAAATGTTTCTCACAATGGGGGAGCAATGACTGTAGGGTTAGATGATCAAGTCTATGCAGTAATTGGCGATACTTTACACTACGGTCTTCTTCAAAACAAGCCCATAGAGTGGTTGAAAGGAGATGACATTGATTTTAAAGATAACGGGGTAATTTTGCAGCTAGAAACAGAAGAACCATATTTTGCTATGGGTATACGAAATAGCTTCGGTCTTGCAATAGATCCTGTAACTGGGAATTTGTGGGCTACTGAAAACGGTGATGATGATTTTGATGAAATCAATTTGATTCCAGAAAAATTTAACAGTGGTTGGATAGTCATCATGGGACCTGCAACTGAATCTGAACTAGATAGTCTTCCAGGGTATGAAGATTATGTTTATGATGATCCAGAATTTACTTGGGAAGCAGTTGTAACACCTACGGGATTAGATTTTGCAAAATTCCAAGAAACCAACGCTTATGATAATTCTCTTTTTGTAGGAGACTGTAATACTGGAAATCTTTACAAATTTGAATTAAATGAAAATAGAGATGGTTTTGAATTTACTAGTTCATTTCTTCAAGATAACATAATTAACAAGAATGAATCCATGGATGAAATTATCATAGGTACTGGATTTGGGTGTGTTACAGATATTGAACGAGGGCCCGATGGTTTTCTTTATGTGGTATCATTAAGTGAAAGTGCAATTTTCAGAATTCTTCCCACTGCAAGTGCGGCTAATGTAATAGACTCAAAGAATGGAGGTGGCTGTCTAATTGCAACTGCGACATTTGGTTCTGAACTATCTCCACAAGTACAACAACTGCGAGAATTACGTGATAATTCCATATTGCAGACAAAATCTGGAACATTATTCATGAATACGTTTAATGATTTCTATTATTCATTTAGTCCAGCCATTGCAGATTATGAGCGTGAAAATACAGTATTTCGAGAAATGGTCAAAATTGCAATCACTCCAATGATTAGTTCACTTTCAATTCTAAACTATGTGGATATGGATTCAGAATATGAGGTGTTAGGATATGGGATTAGTTTGATTTTACTAAATATTGGAATGTATGTGGGCATCCCAGCAAGCATATTTTTTGGAATTAGAAAGAGATCGTAAATTAATTCATACTCAGAATATTTTTCTAAACTGCTTAAGTCAAAAACAAAATCTATTGAAACCAGAGATTCTATCATTAAATTTTAGTTTAACAGTAAGCAGTTAATTTCAAATAACTCCAAAAATGGTTCAGACCTTTAGAAATTTGATTAATGATCATTTACTTCCCATTGTTGCATAGTACAAAATTACTGCAATTGTTAAAAATAATGCAGATAAAGTTCCTAGAATGAAACCATCTACCCTTTTGATTTTTTCCAATATATTGCTCATAGCATTATTTGATCATTATAGAATATAATTATGACATCTCTTTTTCACTGATGGCGATAGGAGTTTTTCAATTAAAAGCAATTCACATGTATGCATGAATATACTTCCTACGCTAAATCAGAGTTTAGATTATAAGAAAATGCCCATTTTAAGATCAAGTTAGGATTTAGGGTCAAACTTTGCTTCATAAATAAAGTTTCATTGTAATTTTTTTCATCCAAATTAAATTATGAAATTTGTGTTTTATCAATTTGTGGAAACAGAATCTGAACCCGATTTGCTTTCAATTTATACTCAGAACATTTAGCTAGACTGCTTATCTTTTATACATTCCATATTTCTGAACCTCATTTAAACCTAAAAAAATAAACAAGTTAAAAATTAAGTTTTTTTAATTAAATCCTTCATTTTTTGATTTTTCTTTGCTTTTGGTTTTTCATTTGCATACCCAATTGGTAAAACTGCTACGGGTCTAAGTTTTGTTTTAATTATTTCTGCAACTGCTTTTTCGTTAAAATGCCCAACCCACACACTTGATAGGCCTAATGCCGTTGCTGCTAATTGGGAATAAGATGCTGCAATTGTTGCATCCTGTACTGAAAGGAGTTGTTTGCCACGATTTCCCATAAACTTTATTCTTTTGGGATCTGTGCAAAAGACAAGAACAAGACTGGAATTGACATATTCTTGATCATGTGTTGCTTTAACTAATTTTTCTTTTTTCTTTTGTTCTTCGACAACAAAGATTTTGAAATTTTGCATTCCCATAGCCGAAGGACTCATCCATGCAGTTCTCAAAATTTTTTGTATCTTTGATTTTTCAACGG
>JAOTSS010000014.1 GCA_029864805.1 Candidatus Nitrosopumilus sp.
ATATCCGAAGGGATAACTTCTAAGACCGAACCATCGAAAGGGATGAGGTCCGGGAGGGAGCAATCCTAAGGTGGAGCATCCACGCTTCCTCGTCAACGTGGCGGATCTTGTATGCCTTGAAATGGGGTTATTTGCCTAGATTGGAGCCAGCAGATCTACTACCTTTATAATTTAAATCAAAACTGCAAGGTCATGGAAGGAATAATTTCATTTGGTAATAAAAGAAATTACGAAGACTTTAAGAAACAAATTCCAAGTTCAGTATTACCTCTTTTTGATTCCATTAGAGAGTTTTGCTTCTCATTAGGAGAAAATGTAGTTGAGGATATTAGAATGCATAGAATTGTTTTTTGTAAATCAATAACTTTTAGATGGTTTATAGATATAGAGCCTAAAAAAGAAGGAGTGATTATTAAAATTCAAAAAAGTAGAAAGGAACCAATACAAATTATTCAGATAAGCAAAAAACAGAAAATTTTAGAATTTGGCAATATGATTAAGGAAGCATTTGATGAAATTCATTAATATGTAACATCAAATTTTGAAAATTCTCCAGTAAATTTTTCATTTTGAATTTCTATATCTTCGACAATTGCATTTGCAGGTCCACCATGAGCCCATTCAATTAGTTTAGCTACATTATCTGTATCTCCTTCTAAGATAGCTTCAACTCTACCATCATTCAAATTTTTTACCCAACCATAAACGTCATTTTGTTTTGCTTTTGCTTTTAATGTCTGACGAAAAAAAACTCCTTGTACTCTTCCAATTACAAAAATTCTAATTCGTTGTTTTGACATTAAAGATAGATTTCAAAGAGGTATTAATCAATTTTAGGTTAAAAAGAAACTACTTTCTTTCTTTAATTCTAGCTCTACCAGTCTTTCTAGCAGCAATACTTCCCACTTTTGCACCAGGAGGTGCATCTCTTGAAACAGTCGAGCTTTGTCCTACGTGTTGATGACGACCACCACCATGTGGGTGAACATATGCTGCTTGAGCAACACCTCTAACAATTGGATATTTTTTTCCTTTAGCCTTAAAACTGCGCCATTTGTTACCAGCACTCATAAAGTGTCGTTCACTTGCTCCACCACCAGCAAGAGTACCAATCATGGCTCTATTCTTTGGATTTAATGTAGTAAATCGTCCAGATGGTAGTTTAACAGTAACTCCCTCATCACCATGGGAAAAAATGGTTGCATCAGTACCTGCAGATTTAACTATAGCTCCACCATCTCCAAAATGTTTTTCAATATTACATACAATTGTGCCATCAGGAATATTTTGAACACTAATGACATTTCCTTTTTTAATCTTTGATTTTAATCCAAATTGTAAGATTTCACCTACTTTAGCTCCAAGAATTGCTGGAACATATGAAACAGATCCGTCTTCAAATCGAATTTTAGCTAATGGTGCTTCTCGTCCACGTTCGTGAACCAGATCGATAATTTCACCTTCATGTTGTTCTGCAAGTGAAAAACGAGGATAATTTGCTTTGGAGCCTACTTTACCAGTAGATGTGGATCTAAATTGCATTCCTCCACGGCCACGTCTTCTAACTAATGGTCTCTTTCCCAAGTTGATCGTTTGCCACGAAAAGAGGATTTTAAGCTTGTGATATCTATTGTAAGCTAAGAAAATTACCACAAAGGTATAAAAATTAGACAAGAGGCATTTCTGTATGAGCCAAAGCGGTCTTTCTCTCAAAGTTCTAGAGGCATATACTAGAGATGTTGGGAGAGGAGTAGCAAGAATAGATTATGATTCTATGGATACTCTAAATGCCTCTACAGGCGATGTTATCGAAATTAAAGGAAAAAGAAGAACAGTTGCAAAATGTCTTCCCTTGTATCCATCTGATGAAGGAAAAGGAATTATCAGAATTGATGGACTTGGAAGAAATAATTCAGGAATTGCAATTGGAGACACAATTTCTGTTAGAAAAATAAAAGCAGTTGCTGCAGAAAAAGTAGTAGTTGCACCATTAGAAGCAATACCTCCGATTGATGAAAGATATCTTGCAGATGCTCTAGAAAGTGTTCCGTTGATTAAAGGTGATAATGTAATGGTCCCATATTTTGGTGGACGCTTAACTTTTCAAGTTATTGGAGTTACTCCTGCAGCTGATGCTGTATTAGTTACTCAAAAAACGGTTTTCCATATTGCAGAAAAAGGAGAAACATTACGTGGAGTTCCACAAGTAACCTATGAAGACATTGGTGGTCTAACTGATGAGATTAAAAAAGTTAGAGAAATGATTGAACTTCCATTAAGACATCCAGAAATTTTTGAGAAGTTGGGAATTGAAGCACCAAAAGGTGTTCTGTTGTATGGGCCTCCCGGAACAGGTAAAACATTACTTGCAAAAGCAGTAGCCAATGAAAGTAATGCACATTTTATCAGTATCTCAGGTCCAGAAATTATGAGTAAGTTTTATGGAGAAAGTGAAGCTAGATTGAGAGAAATTTTCAAAGAGGCAAGAGAAAAATCCCCATCAATTATCTTTGTTGATGAAATAGATTCTATTGCGCCAAAAAGAGAAGAAGTCACTGGTGAAGTTGAAAGGAGGGTTGTTTCTCAAATGTTGTCATTAATGGATGGTCTAGAAGCTAGAGGAAAAGTAATTGTTATTTCAGCAACAAACAGACCAAATGCAATTGATCCCGCACTTAGAAGACCTGGAAGATTTGATAGAGAAATTGAGATTAAAGTTCCAGATAAGAAAGGAAGAAAGGACATTCTTGCAATTCATAGTAGAAACATGCCTCTTTCTGATGATGTTAATATTGATAAAATTTCAGCAGTTAGCCATGGTTATGTTGGTGCAGATTTGGAATATCTCTGTAAAGAGGCTGCAATGAAATGCTTAAGAAGATTATTACCTATTCTTAATTTAGAAGAAGAGAAAATTCCTCCAGAAACTTTGGATAAATTAATTGTAAATAATGATGATTTCCTCAAAGCTTTAATCGAAGTTACACCATCAGGAATGAGAGAAGTTTTCATAGAAAATCCAGATGTGAAATGGGACGATGTTGGAGGATTGGAAGATGTTAAACGTGAGCTACAAGAGGCTGTCGAATGGCCTATGAAATATCCTGGTCTTTATGATAAATTAGGACATACTATGCCAAGAGGAATATTACTTCATGGTCCAAGTGGAACAGGTAAAACATTACTTGCAAAAGCAGTAGCTACACAAAGTGAAGCAAACTTTGTTTCTGTTAGAGGCCCCGAACTTTTGTCAAAATGGGTAGGAGAATCAGAAAGAGGAATCAGAGAGATTTTCAAAAGAGCACGTCAGTCTGCACCATGTGTTGTATTCTTTGATGAAATAGATTCTATTGCGCCAATAAGAGGTGCGGGTGGAGAAACAGCAGTTACTGAAAGAGTTGTTAGTCAATTACTTACAGAATTAGATGGGATGGAAAATATGCATGGAGTTATTGTGTTGGCTGCAACAAATAGAGCAGATATGATAGATCCTGCATTATTAAGACCTGGAAGATTTGATAAAATTATTCAGATTCCACTTCCGGATAAAGAGAGCAGGAAGAGCATCTTGAAAATTAATGCAGCAAAAATTCCAATAATTGATGATAAGAGTGATCCTCAACATGTGGATATTGAGAAAATTGCTGATCTAACTGATGGACTCAGTGGTGCAGATACAGCATCCATCGCAAATACTGCAGTATCTCTTGTAATTCATAAATTTTTAGATTCACATCCAGATGAAAAAGATATTGAAAAAACTACAATTGATGCCAAGGTTACTATGAAACACTTTGAAGAAGCAGTAAAAAAAGTAAGAGAGCAAAAAGATCTAAAGCTAGGCGAAAAATTAGTAGCTTCCTATTACAGGTAGTTTTAATTAAATACTAAATGTAATTCTCATAAATGTCAGAATACAGAGGATACGAGGGTAATTCATTAAAATTTCTAAAGGCAAATAGAATTGCAGTTGGAGATTATGTCAAGATTGTTGCAGATATTACGTATTCAGGCATAATTATGCCTAGGTATGAACACAGTGATGACAAACATATTGTTTTAAAATTAAAAAATGGATACAATATTGGATTAGAAATTGCTAAGATTGAAAAAATTGAGAAAAATCTTGTTACAGAAAAAATAATTGAAAAAAGTGAAAGAATAGAAAAAATTGAAGGATTGCCAAAAATTTTATTATTATCAACTGGAGGAACAATTGCAAGTAAGGTAGATTATAGAACAGGATCAGTAACTCCTGTATTATCAGCTCAAGAACTTAATGCATCAGTTCCAGAACTTGCAAAAATTGCCAATATTGATGCAGATGTCTTATTTTCAGAATATTCTGAAAACATAATACCTGAACATTGGTTACAAATTGCTGAAAAAATTAATGAGTATTCTAAATCTGATTATGTAGGGATAATTATTGCTCACGGTACAGATACTATGCATTATACATCATCTTTTCTTTCATTTGCATTAGCGGGATTTTCAATGCCAATTGTACTTGTAGGTTCTCAAAGATCTTCAGATCGTGCTTCATCTGATGCAGCATTAAATTTGATTGGTGCAACAAAATTTATCATTTCGAGTAATACTAAGGGAGTCTACATTGTAATGCATCAGGATGAAAATGATGAAGCAATTGCATGTCATATAGGAACTAGAGTAAGAAAAAATCATACTAGTAAAAGAGGTGCATTTAAAACAATTGGAGATGAACCTGCATTTATAATTACGGAAAATCAAATTCAGAAAAACATTAAAGAAGATTTTTTTAAAACAAATAAATTCCATCCAAGAATTAAATTAGATACTAAAGTTGCATTAGTAAAATATCATCCCGGATATGAACCTGAATTACTAGAAAAAATTATTGAGATGGGTTACAAGGGAATAATTTTTGAAGGAACAGGATTAGGGCATATTGGAAAGACAATGTATGAAAGTGTAAAAAAAGCAAAGGATAAAGGAATTTTTCTAGGAATGACTTCTCAATGTATTGACGGGAGAATTAGAATGACAGTTTATGAAAGTGGTCGGGATTTACTTAATTTAGGCATAGTTCCATTAGAAAATATGATTCCAGAAGTGGCATTAGTTAAGACAATGTGGGCAATAGGAAATTCACAAAATATTGAAGAAGTTAAAAAAACTATGCTTGAAAATATAGCATCAGAGATATCAGATTAAGAGAGTGAATAAAGTGTCAGAATTTTCTTTAAGTGATATTGGATTAAAAGTGGGACTAGAAATCCATCAACAATTAGCAACAAACAAAAAATTATTTTGTAATTGCAAACCAATTGAATCAGAAGAATATTCTATTAAATTTCAAAGAAAATTACGTGCAGTAAAAAGTGAATTGGAGGAATATGATCCAGCTGCATTATTTGAAAAGTCAAAATCAAAAACAATAGTCTATTATGCAAATTCAGAAAGTAGTTGTTTAGTTGAACAAGATGAAGAGCCACCTCATAACTTAGATAATGATGCAAAAGATCTTGCACTTGTAATTGCAACATCACTAAATTCCAAAATTTTTAATGAAATTTATCCAATGAGAAAAACAGTAATTGATGGTTCAAACACAACGGGATTTCAACGAACTATGTTAATTTCACATGGAGGACAAATTGAAGTTGACGGTGAGAAGGTAGGTGTACAATCAATTTGTCTTGAAGAAGATGCAGCAAAACTTCTTGGAGATAAAGGAAATGTTAGAGAATATAGTTTAGATCGTCTAGGTGTTCCTCTTTTAGAGATTGCATTAGATCCTGTAGAAGGAGATTCTAAAAAAATTAAAAAAATTGCATTATCTTTAGGTAGACTACTACGAAGTACAAAAAAAGTAATCAGAGGAATTGGATCAATTCGACAAGATGTTAATGTTTCAGTAAAAGATGGAGGAGGAGTGGTAGAAGTAAAAGGAGTTCAACAATTAGATCTATTAGAAAAAGTAGTAGAATTTGAAGCCAAAAGACAGTTTGGACTAGTAAAAATTGCTGAAAAATTAAGAAATTCAGATTTTAAAGGAATTTCAAAAAATAGAGATGTTTTTGATATCACAGAAAATTGGAAAAGTTGTAAATCTAAAATAATTCAAAAGGCATTAAAAGATAATTCAATTATCAAAGCAATAAAAATTGAAAATTTTTCTGGAATGTTTGGGTATACACCATTTGAAGGAATTAGATTAGGAAAAGAAATAGGACAATTAGTAAAATTTTATGGTATTGGAGGGGTTTTTCACTCCGATGAACTACCAAATTATGGTATTGAAGAGGATAATATTTTAATTATAAAAAATATTTTAAAAGTTAATCAAAACGATGCATTTTTAATTATTGCAGCCCCCTCTGCAAAAATTAATTTTGCAATAAATTCAATAATCAATAGATTAGAAGAAGCTAGAAAAGGCGTTCCTGCAGAAACGAGATTGGCCACACATACTGGTGAAACAGTATTCTTAAGACCACGTCCAGGTGCATCAAGGATGTATCCTGAAACAGATGTACTACCAATCTCAGTTACAAATCAAGAAATAGAAAATGCTAGAAAAAATATTCCAAAATCATGGGATGAATCATTGTTAGAATTACAAAAAAAATATAAATTGAATTTTCAGCTTTGTGAGCAAATTTTTGATTCACGTTATATTGAATTATTTGAAAAAATTGTTGAAAAAATTAAAATTAATCCTACTTTTGTTGCATCAGTTTTATGTTCTACAATTATTAACTTAGAGAGAAACGGTCTAAATTCTAAATTATTAACAGAGGAGAACATCGTAAAATCATTTCAACTATTAGCAGAAGAAAAAATTGCAAAAGAATCAATTGAGATAATCTATGAGAACATCATGTCTGGCAAGTCCCAAACAATTGATGAAGCATTGAAAAATGCGTCAATTGAAACTATTGATAAAGTAAAAGTCGAAGAAATCATTATAGATATAATTGAAAAAAATAAAGAAATAGTGAAAAATCAAAAAGAACGGGCAATTGGGCCATTAATGGGAATTGTTATGAAGGAATTAAGAGGAAAAATTTCAGGCGAAATAGTAAACAATATTCTTTTAAAAAACATTAAGAAAAAATTAGAAAATATTTGATTAAAATGCGGGAAGTGGGATTTGAACTCTACATGTAGGGAACACATGCCCGATAGAATTTCATTTATTATCCATAGCTGAAAACTAGGTTTTTTCTAACATATTTCATTATGAACAATTTAAGCTATTTCTAATGATTTATTTTAAAATAACCATGTTCAAGAAAATATGAAACAATATCGGTTAAGCATGATAAACAAAAAATTCTACATGAGACATAATTTCTCAGATTAGTTTGAAGTCCTTACAGGCATTTAAATCTAGAAGGACGTCCAAAAAAATCTGCGTGCTCCAGACTGTAGAATTCATTTTTTTAGTTATTAATTTATAGAAAGATAAGTTCCATGGTTAAAACAATAATATTTTTAAATGTGAGTGTAGCAATAAAATGTTGGCAAATAAACGAATATCAACTAAGAATATAATTATAAATTTTGTAATGGTTATAGTTGTATCAATAACCATATTGTCATTCTCACTTAATGCATATGCGGTAACTACCCATACAAGTACTCTAGATGGGATAAATTGCAATGGTGATTCTTTTGATGAAAAATTGGATCCAACTACTTGTAAGTTAATAGAACAGGTTAACGGTGTTGAACTTGAAGTAACAGATACTGAACCACCAAAAATCATTACACCACCTTTCATAATGAAAGCAATTTATGAAGATGAAGTTGTAGTAGAATTTGAGGTCACTGCAACTGATAATATCAGAGTAGCGCAAGGACCTACCTGCACACCAAAATCAGGTTCATTGTTTCCTCAAGGTGAGACCACAGTAAGATGCACTGCATTTGATACAAATGGCAATATGGCAATAGCTGAATTTGAAATCATCATTAGAGAAAGACATGTATTCTCAGATTTTGATGAAGATGGCATTTTAAATGAAATTGATTTTTGTCATAGGGAACCTGAAATTTATAATGGATATCTTGATGAAGATGGTTGTCCAGATGAAAAAATATTTTCCATCCACCCATTAGGGAAATTTGTTGAAAAAATTGATAATACTAATGAAACTTTCCAGCTGAAGATCACAGGTGCAATTGATAAAGATAAGATAAAATCTGCTGGAGAAGTTAAATTTTTTATTATTAATTCTGATGGAATAAAAATACCAGATGGTATTATTGATAGTAAAATTTCAATCAGTTCATTTGGGTCATTTAGTGGAGTAACAAGTTTGATAGGAGAATTAGAATCTGGAACATACAAAATAGAAGGCGAATATTCTGGAAGAAGTATAGGTTATAACGAATTTATAATCACTCCATCTACACAAGATTTAGGCAAGAATAGAACATTAGCCGGTGTAGATTCTTGTCATGAACTTACTGAGACAAATAATGAATTCCAAGATACAGATGGTTGTCCTGAATCTATTCTAGATGAATTCATAGAATCTACTTTTACAGACACCAACGAAGATGTAAAAAATTATGTTTCAAATAATTTAGATGTAGACACGACCGAAGACAAAGATATTTTTTACAATTCATCTGCAATAATTGAAAAAAATGTACCAAAAATTACATTTAATGTATATATTGAAAATAACCTAAAATCGTATGACAGTATTCTTGAAACATCAACATCAGAAAGTTTAGATTATTGGACACAAAAAATTAAAATTATCACATTTAATAATGTCATAGACATAAATCAAGCTGATTTCTTCATAAGAGGAGGATCTGATATCAATGAAACTAGAATTGCTTTTGTTGGTAATGAATCAAAATTTAAGAAACCTTTCATAGAAATCAACTTAAAAAAAATAAATGAAGATATAAAAGATGATAGTCTAGATACGGACATTCTAAGTGAGATTATCAAACATGAAATAGGACACATGATTGGTCTTTCTCATTCTGAGGATCCAGATGATATAATGTTTCCAAGTAGACAGATAGATTCTAAAAATAGATTTACTCTAGAATTATCAGATAAGAAAGAAAATAACTTTCAGCCAATTATTACAACCAAAGAGCTTACAGATAACATAGCAACATCTCTTTCAAACAAAAAACTATCTATACTCGATGAAAGGGATGCTTTAGAAAAATTGCCAGATGAGATATTTGATGATGTAGTAATAAAAATGGTTGATTATTCTCTAGAAGAAAAACAGATACTGGTTAACCTTTATGATAATATACTCAAGCAACAAGCGTATAAGGGATCTTCAAATGATTCCATTCTATTTTGGTTGTTTAGTATTTTCAGTCATGTTGATAATCAATTACGTAGTGAAATTAAGGATATTAATTATGAAATAGATGAAATTATATCAAATAAAGCTTTTGAAGAGAGGTCTACAAAATTTGTTGAATTAGGAAAGCACGTAAGTGAACAATATGAACAGATGCCATTTGAAATACAAGATGAATTTCAGAGAGAACGGTTAATACTGGAAAATGTGAATAACTCATCATATAAATTAGAATTAACAACGGAATATAATTTTCCTGAATACTTTGACATAATAAGGGAATCTACAAAAATTCCTGATAGACAAACTCTCACCGCACAGATCTCAACCATGCAAGAATTACAAAACCGAATCAATGCAACGATTGATGAGATAGCATTTGATAAAAAAGAAGCAGAGGATAACATGCAAGAAATAAATTCTCTTGATTGGAATGAAAATAAGAATAAGTTAAGACTACAAGAGATAAATAAACAGTTAGAAGAGATGAATAGTCAGTTACTAGTTCTAAAAGAATATGAAAAAGAACTTTTAAAATCTAACATAACATATAGAAATGACTCAATAGAAAATATAGCAACAATAAATGCGCGATATCTAGAAAATATCTTCAACGAAAAAGAACAGTTAATTAAAGAAATTAATAAATATCTAAATGAGAACAAATCAGGCTATTATGGTCGCTATGATAGTGAGTATTATGGATTAATGTGGGATTTATCATGGTTAGAAAGAGATGAAAACAAAATATATTATTCATATGGATATGGAATTATAAAAGATCTAGCAGATGAGAATCTAAATTTAAAACAGGAACTAGAGGGTAATTTTTTCGTATTTTCTAAGGGAGTAGTTGAAAATGACATATTATATTTCCAACATGAAAATACGATATCAAAGATAAATACTAACAATGAATTAATGTATAAAATAATTAAGCAGAAAAGTTTAGAGGAACAACTAAACAATACAATAGATAATATATCAAGTCTTATAGAATTAATTAATAGTTATACACTATATGGATTTCTTGCCAGTAATCCAGATATAAAAGAATTTGTTTATGAATTGTTACCAAAATATAGAATGCAAGAATCTTTTTTGTATGATAAACTAGATTTACAAAACGAGTCAAATCTAGAATACAATTACTCTCTGTTCAACTAAAAATTCAATTCCCTTTAGAAAATTTGTATCATCAATATCACCATTTGCCCACCATCCTGCATAGTTCTTTACCCAAGATGGGATTTCAATTTCTAGAGCAGGTGGAAGATGAGATGGAGTGGTTGGTACAGCAACAATACCATTTTTTATAAGAAATTCCATTCCTTGCAAGAATGTAACATCATCAATATCACCATTTGCCCACCATCCTGCACTATTTTTTATCCAGGGAGGAATGAATACACCTATAGGTTTATTATCACTATTTTCATCATCAGAAATTTTTTCACATAATGGATATTTGTTTTCCGAGCTAGTATCTTTAACAAAATTAAAATTACTTGATGCAAATCTACCAAAATATTCTACTTTTATTGTATGTGTGCCTGAAGATTTCTTGTTGTCACAAAAAGTGTGTTCAAATTGGAAATTACTACTATGTAAGAAAATTATTTCATAAACATATTGACTATTATTGTTATCAAACATCTGGACTGTTATTGATGCATTTTCTCTTAATACTGGCACTACACCAGTTATTACCAGCTTTTCTCCAGTCTGAAAGATATTTTTATTCATCTCAAATCTAGGTTCAGTTATACATGTTGGACATTCGCCAAAGGATTCTCCCGTTAGTCCAATTATTACAACAGATAGAATAACAATCATAAAAATTACATGATACATCAAAGTAGTGAAATCATTATAAGTTAAAAATATTCTATTCTATGATAAAAAAGTAAGAAGTCATCCACAAATTTGACAAGATAATATCTTTAAAGTCTAATTGATTTCAAGTTGTATGGAATGTATCGTTAATCGTCAAACTATCAGTTTTACATTTGTTATAACACTCCTATTTTTATTATCTATTGTAGGATATTCAAATAATTATATTACATATGCTGAGTCTTCAGGAACTATGATAATTTACTCTTCTGGAGATTCATTTGTGGATGAAGATCTACCTAGTAACAATTTCTCGGATGATACATATCTTGCAAGTGGATGGTCACGCAGCTTTCCAGACAACGAAGATGTAAGACAGGTTTTAACATATCTAAAATTTCCAATAAATGAAATCCCTCAAGCTAGCTTTGGCACGTCCGTTACTATTGAATATGTTGAGTTACAAATTCAAAGTCAACAACCATGGTATGAACAAGCTGATACATTTTTGATTACAGTCTATCCTTGTTATGATAATTCTTGGATAGATGATGAAATAACTTGGAATGATAGACCTTGTAAGGAAAATCAACATAAAGGTACAGGATCTTCCATATTTATTCATAAAGAAAACAAATCTACTATTTATTCATGGGATGTTACCGAGCTAATCAAAATTGCTAGAAACCAAAACTTTTCTGAAATTACTTTTATTGTATCTGCCTTATCCTATAATAGCAATATAGTTGATATTCCAAATTACATAGATAAAACTAAAATTAATCCTGGTCTAGTTTGGATGTGGCCATCCGAAAAGAAAGAGGTTGTTGTTGATAAGATACCTAGATTGAATATACAATATGTTGTCAAAGAACAAAATTTGGATTTCGATGAATGGATAACTATATCTTTGGTTGTAATTGCAATACCATCTTCAATTATTCTTCCAATACAATATGTTCGAAAACGATTTCCATTCAGGAGATTCATAAAGAGAAGGCCTCAAATTAGTAAGGACTAGTTTTCATTCTTTTTTGATTTAGACTTATTTTTCACATCTATTTCTTTATCTGTCGTAGTTTCAATTTCGTCTTGAAGTTCTGTAAAATCAATTTGAATAGGTATAATTCCATCTTTTTTTAGATCAGAAAGGATGGGTTTATCATTTAATATTATATCTATATGTTCACAGCTAAAGGATCTGCATATGTTGCATTTGGGAAAATTGCTCATGAAAGTAATGTCTATCACATCCTTGCCTGTAATGTCTTCTGCTTGATAGGTGAATGTAGAACTAAGAAATTGTTTAACCAGTGAAGAAACAATTAATGATTTTATTTTTTCAGGATCACTTTTGGTGAATTCAAACGTTTTCAAATCTAGCTTTGTTAGAATAAATTCGTCTAATTTTTCTGCTAATTCCTTTGGAAGTTGAATTGTAAACTTGGATTCATCTTCGTTTTGGCTAATTGAATAACTGGTTTTAAAATGATTTTTAGGAGACAGGAGTGATTCGATTGATTCTTTTGACAATGTGTTTCCTACAATTGAGGAAATGACATCGTTATCTGGAATTATCTTTACCTGCTCCATCAAGAATTTAAGTAATTCATATTCTTCGGGTAAATATTCCTGTTCTCCAAGTACAAAAACTATTTCATCGTTATTCTCATCTAGCGGACAGCTAGTCACATCTACTCCAGAGATATCAAGGAATCTCCCTTCAATATCATTTGACTCATCATTTTTCAAAGTGTATGAAAAGATTTGATTTTTGTTATGAGCAAAAACTATGTTATATCCTTTTTTTACAGCAAATCCTAACGAAATTTCATGTATTGTTTGAAAGAATGATTGTAATGAGTCTAGAATTTTTTTTTTCATTTTAGATCAAACTTCACATATCCACCAATGTATGCTTCCCATTCATCTCTGAGATAACTTCTGATATAGTCATATAGGTTTCTTAATGGAAGAACTCTTTGTTTTCCTTTAGTAATATCATTTAGAAAGGTTATAAAAAAAATAACACATACTCCAGAGGAATTATGTCTTCTAGCAAGCATCTTTGTAATAATGCATTGTTTTTTTTCATTATGACACAGGTGAACACATTCTTTGATACTTTGTTGCATTTTGGGATTGTGTTTTAAGACATACGGGATAAGCTTGTCCATGTATCTACTAATATTTGCTAGTTTTTCTTTTTTGTCATATTTTTTGTAATAGCTCATAATATACAAAATAGTCTGGTCTGGATATGCCCTCAATGTTCCAACCAGTGGAATGTTGTAAAGACAAACGTATGATTCAAGCATTTTTTTGTCTAGTCGTGGTTTTCTTTCAGCGATGTATTCTTTGATCTTTAATTCATTTAATCTAGAAGCAAGTCTGTTTGTAATCTCTACCCTTTTGTTAAAGTTATGTGGATCTGCAATTGCACTAGATCTAGTAGAAGAAAGATCATCTAGAAAAATCTGATTTGTATTGATCATAGACTTTATTGATTCATCAAGATATGGAACATTCTTTATGTAAGATTGGTTTTTGATTATGATGTGATATTTTTCTCCTTTAGGAGGAGTATTGTGAATAGGAATCTTGTCTTCAATATTACAAAAGACTTCATTTACAAAACCCGGCAGAAGCTTATGATCTATACGTTCTTTAAATAAAAGAAAGTCAGGTCTGGTTAGAGAATATAATCTAGATTTTTGATTCTGGTAACATTTTCCACAAAAAGCCTCTTGAAGTGCCATGGTTTGTCTTAGTTTGACTAGAAATTTATGTACATCAAATGTGTGTTGATTTGGGTCTTGGGTTTGATCACGGATCGATGAAACCGCAGGCATTAACCCAAAATAAGAGTCTATCATTCCCAGTTCATCTAATGGTTCAACATGTGCATCATACGACAAATTCATAGTTTTAATCTCAAACAATTTTGGAGTTGATTAACTCATAACTGTTTTTAATTTATTTATCTAGTTTAAAAATTAAAATATTTTTTTAATTTTCATAAGTAATTAATAAAGAAATGGTCGATTATTCTACTGTTTGAAGATAATCATGGTAAACAAGATAGTTTGTAATGACTATGAAAAACTATGCAAAAAAACATCTAACAACTTCACTAACGCAAAACAAGACGATATTTCTTGCAATTATTGTAATGACTATTCTTGTCTCGTCACATCTATTGGCACCATATGCTGATGCTCAAACAGTTGTCATAAATCCTGCAGGAACTACCAGTCCAGGAAAAAATCATGTAAATGATAAAGACTCGTCTTCTAATGACAAACCTTTAAAGATTGAACCTGGTTTGTTTTTTTCTAATAATCAGATTGGGTGGTCTACAGTATCTTCAGATACAAAAGGAAGCACTACCATTACAAAAGTAGATGGTGGTGTAACGGTTCAGAAAGGATCTGATCGTAAATTCATTGCCTTTGGTGGAACTGTACGACATATGTTTTTTGGAAGCGACAACTATTTGCTCCTACTTGGCTCAAATACTGCATTTAATCAACATACAGTTTCACTTGTAGATCTGTCAGGACCTATCTCCACAAAGAGAATTCTCAGTACAGATACAATTGGTTCCAATATTTCTCCCCCACACATACAATACAGTCTAGGAACAGGATCAGCTTTTCTAATATATGCTCCTACAGGAATACCTGGAAGGGAGTTAACGGGGCTTGGAATATACAATAGTGAGAACGGTGAGTTTGTTTGTGGTGGAATTCCTGCATTTAAGCCAACAGGAAATATACTTCCACCTCAGTTTAACAGTACCAAGATTGAAAACGGAAAAATAGACATAAGTAAATTCAACACGGACAGTCCAGGAGAGATACGCGGTGAAGCAACATCAAACCAAGTAAAAATTCATTACTCCTCCAACAACAAGTCAAAGATAAAGTCTTGTGATATACTCACAAAAAATGAGGAAAATAATGCAAAAATTCCAAAGACTGGGGGAAATTCCTCAGTAGTGCCTACTATAATTCCTCAGACCCCATCAAATCCAGTTCTCAGTAACGATCCTCACAGAGTTACTGTAAAGATAACCCGAGTTATCGAAATAGATGATCCAGATGGTTGGGGTAAAGGTGATGGAGACTATTATTCCAGAATTATAATAGATGGGAAGAAAAAAGTATCAAAACAGATTACAGGAGAAGATTTCAGGCCAAACTGGACATTCACACAAAATATTCCCGCAAGTAAAAAAACCGTATCTATCAGCATGGAATTATGGGATTCAGATTGGTTTTCAGATGACCATATGGATATAAGTCCAAGGAAAACCACAACAAATCTTCATCTGAATTATGATCTTGTTACAAAGAAATGGGCAGGTGCTGTATCATTCCCACAGAATTCAGCTCAAGGAGATGGAAAAAACAAATCAAAGATCTTCTTTGAGATAACATCAACGTCACCTGATTCTGATAGAGATGGCATACCAGACAATAACGACAAATGTGGTCTTCAAAAAGGACCAAAAAGTAATAATGGTTGTCCAATTTCTTTGCCACCACCAAAAATTCCTACATCTGTAACAGTAGATTCAGATCCTGGTAGAAAAGACGGCGGACTAGATCCAATAGTATTTGGTAAATGGTCATACATAGAACCAGGCAATGATAGTGAATGCTCAAATTCTCCAAATCCGTTTGACTACGACAATGATGGATTCAAGGAACACATGTGCTACTGGTATAGTCCAGAGACCAAGATTTTGTTTGTAGACTTTGATGGCAACAGGCAACTTGACAACGGGTATGAACTGTTGAATGTTGACAGATATGGAAATGCGTTGGAGTTGTTGAATCTATTCCCAGAGCTGTGTGTTTATTCAGATTGTTACACATGGAAGGATCAGAACAGCAACATCAGAGTGGATGAAGGAGAGATTAAGCAAATCAAGCAATCATTCAATCTTTCAGGAGTGACTGCATATCCTAAAGGAAAACTAAGTCATGATGTATATCTGCCAGACGGACGTGAAAGAGAATACTTTGTCTATGGTGAAGCCGAAGACGAAGATCTAGGTATCATGTATGCAACAAAACCCACATACTGGATGAAAGGGATCTAAATCCCAAATCCTTTTTCTTTTTTTAATTAATTAAAAATTCAACATGCCAACCAGAAAATATTTATTGTCAACACCTTAACCCTGTAAATTCTGAAATAAAACCAACAATTTACAAACCATGTAATCTTTTGTCATCCTATAATAACATGTGGTAGAATTTTCTACTTTTTCCCGATTAGAGAATCTTGAGAAATTCATTTAATGACAAGACATTGCCAAAAAACAAAAAATTACAATCTCACAAATACAAGAAATACAATACATGATATCAATTTCCTGAATGTCTCTTTTGCATTCTCCAAATGATTCCATTTGATGGGATCTACTCTTGGCACTCAGATATTTCTGCATGGCAGTTGCTATTGATATTATTTTTTCCAATAACATTTGATTACATCAGAACATTTGGAAAAATAGCATTCCTAGAATTAAACAAGAGAAAAAATAGAGATGGGGTGATTGAATCATACTTTAAGGTTCATGACAAAAAAATATCCATTCTAATTCCTGCACATAACGAAGAATCATGCATTCATGAATCCATTGAGGCATCACTTGCGACATTTTATCCAAACAAGGAAATCATAGTAATTGATGATGGTTCTACTGACAACACGTACAACATAGCAAAAAAGTATGCAGACAAGAATCTCATAAAACTGGTTCACATCAAAAAAGGTGGTTCCAAGGCAGCAGCACTAAACTTTGGATACACATACTCTACGGGGGATATAGTAATCACCATGGATGCAGATACAAAGCTGGAATGTCACTCTCTTGAAAAAATCATAAGAAAATTTGATGACCAGAGAATAGTTGCAGTTTCAGGCAACATCATACCACTTGGCGATGATCATGTCACCAATCTTTTAACTAAAATCCAGAGTAACGAGTATGCCATATCCTTTGAGATCGGCAAGAGAATCTCTTCATGTTTTAACATCCTGCTTGTAATATCAGGTGCATTTGGGGTGTTTAGGCGCAATGCTCTGAACTGGGACGGACTTTTTTGCACAAATACAATGACGGAAGATTTTGATAAATCAATAAAGATACAAAAAATGGGACAGATTATTTCATTTGCAGAAAAGTCATTTGCTCATTCATTTTGCCCAAACAACTGGAGGCTATGGATTACCCAGAGAACCAGATGGGCCCATGGACATCTACAGACCCTACTAAAAAATAAGGATGTCTTGTTTTCCTCACGATACAGGTTAGGTTTCAGGTTGGCAGTACTTGACACATGGTTTACAGATGTAGTTTTGACTATACTCTATTTTGTGGGATTGACTGTGTTGGCATTGTTGGTAGGTGCTGAAATATTACAAAATGGAATCACAGAAATAGTATCAGATCTTGCTCATGTGATAATCCTGATGTTTTTTATTTATTTTATATCAGAGATTACAATATTCTTTTATTCAAGAAACTTGTCAGAACGCCCTCAACCCAAAAAAATGGTTTATCTGATTCCAGTTATGATGTTTTTTTACAGGCCGTTGCTAAAAATAATCGTGTTTAGAGGATACATAAAGGCAATATTTCGTATAGGGGTTAAATGGTAGTGTGATATTTGCTCACGTTACTATTGTTGTAGAGAATTAAATATTTAAAAAATTAAAGCATTTTCTTAACTAACTAATAAAGAGATAGTAGAATATTCTACCATTAAAGCATCAGCAATCAAGATCAATAAGTTCTAGTTGACAAAAAATTCAGAAAAAATAACAGATCTTCAAAACAACATTGCGCATCTTAAAGATGAAATGTTGAATTCAGATAAAGTCATTCATAAAATAGTTTTTTCATCAACTAAGGATATACTAAAAAGCTGGGCTAGATGGTTAGATGAGCTACATGAACTTGGCGTAAATGTTGTCAAATCCAAATCTGGAATTTGCAAACACATCAAAGATGAGATTCGTCAGATGGACTTGCCGGAGAAAAAGAAAACCAACCTGATTTTTTATGTACATCATGTTTTGTCACACCAGTACAAAGATCCCAACAAGCAGACGATACAAAATAATGATGAAATTAATTATGACTATGCAGGTCTTTCAATAGAGGGTACAAAATCACCCAAAAATATGTCCGCATCAAATGCCAAAGAATATCAATCATCATTTATCGTATACTCTTTTAATTGTCTTGACCAATACCATCTAGAGTTTTCAAAAATTATTGAGAAAATGCTTAGACACTTGGAGGATCCAAAAATTCTGCAAGATTTTGAAAATGATTTAAAATGGAATGAAATTTCCAATATGTGCAAGTCATTGGCAGAATTGCAGGGACCATATGGAGTACTAGCTCAAATGTCTGATGAAGTTAATCTAAAGCAATCAGTGACAATATTCCAAAAGGCCATGGCTAAACTTTTGAGTGCTGACAAGTCATACCGCTTTATGGCACATGCATTTGGCATCAGCACAAAACAGTACAAGCGATTACGTGATAGGCTGGAAGATTGGCCAAAAAGACACGCGCAAGAGGTCATTCAAAGAGTAACAGGTTCTGAATGCTGTCCAAACTGTAATTTCAATTTGATCAAAAATGAATTAGAAAATAGAAAAGAGTCTAACAGAGACAAAACAAAGGTTCCAAGAGAGTACAAAGGAATGACTCCTGTGGAGGCTGTCTACAAAAAATGGAGTAAAAAGATAGATCCTAAAAAATTGATTGGAAGTCCAGTTAAGACAAAATCAATAAAACCAAAAGAGGACGTATTGTGTTAATCTCAATATAAATAAAATTATACACCACGTCTCTTAACAACCAAATATCCTTACTAAACTAAAGTATTCACAAAAGATTCTCTTAAGCCAGTTTGACGTATTTGATTCATGATTTTTAATAATCTTAATGATGATAATGACAAAAAGAAAGATAGAAATTCTGCAGGAATAAAAAAGACAGAAATTGCAATTATAATCACCACTGCAACTATGATTCTGTTACTTGCAAGCCAGTTTGCAATCAATTGGCAGATTCTGTCCCAATTTGATCCAGGCAAACCAGAACACAAAGACTTTGTTGTTCAGATAATCAAAGACAATAACGACATGTACAAGCAGCTAGTTGCAGCATCTTTAATATTTTTGGGCATTGGAATATCAGTTGCATCAAACCATATCACAAATAACAAAAAATCAAATTAAAAACTGGTGCATATATTTTATTTTTTTAATTTTGTTCTCTAATGTTACATACAAGTATAATTAGACATGATAAAAAAATACACAGTAAATTGGCAATCCCACAAAATCAAGGGAAATGTCATAAAATCAGGAGAAACATTGGTGATTAGGACAAAGTATCCGACATCAATGTTTGCATCAGTGATTCTCAAGGACTATAAAAAAAGTGGTCCTCGCACATGGAAAGGCACACCAGTAATGATTGCACAAGAAAATTCAAAGGCAATTGATGGAGTATTGGAGATGAAACTCCAGTTCAAAAAGAACTACAAGATACAGGGTATTCCTGTAGGAAAATACATGTTAAGAACATGGATTGTAGACCCAAAAAACTTTTCATCTAACATGTATTATGACAAGTTTGAGATCATCTGATCTTTTTTATTTTTTTATTTTATATTATCGAGACAATTGGCAAGTGTTTTTCTTGAATAATTTAGTTCTCTTATTCTGATTACACATAAATCATAACATGGTAAACCATCCAATAATTTCAGCAAAAGAACAAACCGTTAGAGATAGCGGATTTGACCTAGGAAAAGAACTAGGACAAAATCAAGATGGAAGATATTATGCAGCAATATACGAAAGAGGCATTTTAATGAGGCCCTATTTTACTGACAGAACTTATCTTTTTGAGATAAAGACTTCCCTTCTTGGAAAACCAATGATTCTCAATCCCAAAGACACCGGGAGAATGGTCATAACAGCAATGGTTCCAAAAATAGATATCGTTGGGATATCAAAACCTACATCAAAGGATCTGAACGGACTTGTATCAGTACTAAAAAACAAGTTGGTATTGTCTCCAGTATCCAAAAATAGTGCAGGAAACCCACAAACGACACCAGTCAATTCCATTTGGAACTACAAAAATATGGTCATATGTCTGATAGCTTTCAGTGACAGGTCAAAACTAAACAATAGGCAGCTATACAATCTGAGTTTTGAGCAGAGTAAAACTGAGATCAATCACATTGCACCACATTCTGTGTATATTAATAACTCTGCCTGGAGTGATTTTGGATTTATTCATGCAACTGACATACATGTTTCTCGTGGAAGTGATCAGATACAAAGTAGATTGTATGAATTATCAAATAGTGATGAAAAGATAAAACCAGAACTATTCAATAATTATAACAATAGTTTTAGAGATTTTATAACATATGCAAATAAATTACATGATGAAGGAAAAATTGACTTTATTCTAGCAACAGGAGATTTAATTGAATATATCTATGAAAAAGAAGACGACAGAAATGGTGGTGGTAATTTTGAGTTTTTCCGAGAACTGGTTTTAGGAAAAGGTACATCCCCTAAAGGCATATCAAATGAGGAATTACGTGTTCCAATATTTACAACTCTTGGCAATCACGATTATCGAGAAAATTCATATCCGTTGATCTTTAAGGCGTTTTTACAGCTAAAAGATTTTGTAGATTCAAAAACAGCTGCACTCATAGCTTTAGGATTTACAGCTTTGGGACTCCCCATAATTGGTTTAGCAGCAGCTACCATATCATGGTTATTTGGAAAGAAGAAAGTACATGAAGTTCCTTTTGCTAATTATGTGCAATATAACATGAAAGAATATGAAGCGTTAGCATTTGAAGGCAATACAAAAGATGGTGAATACGTAAGACGAGAGCTAAATAAGGAGCAAGGATTTGAGACGCTTAAGATTAATGATTCATTGAAAAATGGTTCGTCGTACTATCATCACTATATTAGTCCAAAGAATTCGTACATCATCAAGATAGGTGCAAAACACAAAATAGCTATGCTTGATACCAGATATGATGCAGGTATTACTACCAGCACCTGGGCCTTATTAGCAGCAAAAATTGGAATAGGTTCAGAAGATACACAAAATGTAATAGATGGAGTAATAAATTCAATAGGACCTCAAGAAAAAGATTTTACAATATTAAAAAGTGCACTTGAAGATAATGGCGGACTCCGCATAGTTGGCATGCATGCACCTCCAATAAATCATGCAAACAAAGAGTATTCTCACTTTTTCAGGGAGACAGAACATCAAAATGCAGATCCGCTAAATACAATAGATTTTCTCATAAGAAATGTAGGAATCCCCTATGAGATACAAGGAAATAATCTTTATAAGATTGCTAAAACCCAAGATGGATTCATCATAAAACAACCGGCAAAGCCTAGTGATGTTTCAACAAATATGAGTTTGACCGGAACAAAATACTTTATGAAAAGCAGTCAAATCGAGGGTACAGTTGAAGATGACATTTCAAAAGGAAATGAAAAACTATTGAAGATCTGCGCAGGTGTTGATGATTCATCAAGACAAGCTGATCTGATATTATGTGGACATGTACATAGAAATGTAGAATATAGGATAAGAATGGATCCTACAGAAAACAAGTTCGAGATATACCATGACTATTACTCTGAAAATCCAGATTCGTATTATGCATCAAGGGATTACAGATACAAAACAAATGATGGTCAAAGCAAAATGATTTTCACAAAGATAGAAAAAAACATTTCTGTACCCTCAGAAATCAGATTCAATGCAAAAAATGAACAAGAAAACAGACCATTTGAATACTATTCCCAGAGGATTCCACATTACAAAAATAATCTAAATGAATCAAATAATCCAAAGGAATGGTGGGAACAACACAAACCAATAATCATGCAAGGTGCACCGTTGGGTCCTTTAGGTGAAAATCAAAGACATGACAAGAAAAACCAGAAAGAGTTTCCTAACAGAACATTTCAGGGATTTAGATTAATCAAAGTGGAAAATGATGTCATTGCAAAAATCAACCACATAGAGTTACAAAAAGATGTCAGAGGAATTCCACGACCAGAAAATATTGGTCCTCCAACTTTATAATTTTTCCAACTCATTTGGAAATCTCTTTTTTATTTTTTTAATCAAAATTTGACAATTAAAATTACAATATCTTTGCATGACAAATGCGTCTCTTATTCCAGATTATTGTAAATATAGTCAATGACTTTGAAAACAAGACAGCAAATAACAAAAAAAATCCTAGTGATGTTTTTTTCAGTATCATTACTGACATCAACTTTGTTAGTGTTTAATGATGCTGATGCTCAAATAGAGTCTTGGGTACACTGTGCAGATGAAAAGGGAAAAGGTGAAAAAGGAATCTGTAAATTTAATGGAACAAAGACTGTAAGATATGGACATGGTATTACTTGGACATACAAGGAAGTTAATGGTGAAATTAAATGCAAAAATGGTGAATTTAGCGTTGATCCATTAAAAGGAGTCAAGAAACAATGTTGGTATAAAAACATTGAACCAGATCCAGACGATTCTGATAAAGATCCAGACGACGAGCCCGAATTTATATCGATGTCAAAATTTGCAGAAGACATTATTCATGCGGTAAATGATTTGAGAAATCACGGGTTAGCAGGTAAACCAGATCACTTTAAGAAGATTAAGTGGGATAAAGATGAGACAGTTTTAGTAACTAGATCGCAAGATCAGGACGGTGCAATTAATGTACAATTTTATCTAGAACAAGGAAAAGGTGGATCTAATCATCATGGATATGTTAATTTTGATTTGACATTTTCATGCAAAGAAAAGACGAAAACCAATGGTGAAAAATATTATGAATTGGTTCAAAAATATAGTAATGAGAAAACTACGATCAATAAGAAATCTAGAGATGATGTAAATAACCGTCTAGATTGGTTTCTCAGTGTATTTATGAGATCACTAAATGGATCAATTGGAACCTATGAAGGATGTTTCAATGAAACTGTTGGGAATGAAGGACTTAGTTTCTTTAAGATTAGCCCACCTGAAATCAATGATGATGTAGATCTACTTGGTATATCAATCAAGATCAAAACTGCAGATGTGAAACATGCAGGAACTGATGATGATGTGGTTGTAAAACTTAACAACATAAGGACTATTCCAGATACTGCCAAAAACGATTTTGAACGAGGAGACAAGGGAACTGTCTATGCTTTGAATTCCTATGGGATAAAACAAGTAGATAACATCAACAGTCTCGTCATAGATCACAATGGTACAGATGGCTGGTGCTTGGAAATGATAACTCTATACATTAATGAAAAACCAGTATATGACAGAGAGTTTAGCCCATGTAAGTGGTTTGACGATAAGTTTGAAAAACCATATCCATGGAGTTCATATACTGTAAGAGTATCAAGTCCCCCATACACAGTCTCATCTGAGGAATTACATGGTCATTATTTATGGCGAGAAGCATTTGAAAATGAAGTCACAGGAAAATGTCCTAACGGTTCAGATTTACCATCATGTCAAGTAGTTTGTCCAGATGGTATGCTTAAAAACAGTATCGAGGAATGCTTTAAGGAATGTGAATTGGAATTTCCATTTGAATTAGATATTTCATTTGAAGATGATGATTGTCCAATTTTTCCACAGTCAATAGATTGGAATAATGAGGATCGCACAGAGAAGCCAGATTATGGAGATCCATTGTTATTCTCAATGACTGACAAACCAGTAAACACCATAAGAAACTGGCCTGAACAACATGAATCATTTCTAACTAAATTCGATTTGTATGCGACTGGAGAAAAAGTAGCTCTATCAAGAACGCTTGATGATGGAACAATGACTATGTTTCTGGATTTGAATGGTGATGGAGAATTATCAGATGGTACAGAATGGCTGTATGATCAAAACGAGAACGTCTATGAAATTCTTTCAAGGCCGCTAATTGATAGCAACCAAGATGGTTGGTTTGATTATTCAGATAATTTATGGAGTATTGCGATGATTAAAGATGGTGACAAATACTATTTTGCAAGTGATCTTGGAATAGTTGCATTTAACTGGTCAAATGCAGTCAAGGCACATGGAGATATGCATGGAGAAAATAGGCAATATTCTGACTGCCTCTATGAAGGAGTATACCTATACTCTGACTGTATTGCAGTAAGTGAAAGTCACTTTGCAATAACTGCATACAACAAAAATTCCATTCTAGTCAATGATGGCAAAATATTGGATTCATTTGGTTCAGTAATTGGTCATCTGGATACATCAGAAAATAAAACAGTAAAACATATACAATAAAATCAAAACCCCTTTTTTCTTTTTTTTAGAATAATTAGAAATCTAGGTACTGTTGTAAAATTTCTACGGATAGATATGTTATAACTTTGTAAATTCTAAAATAAAACATGACAAGAAAGAAATTTCTCAAGTCAATGAGCATAAATTTTTTTCAACATCATATAAGAACATGTGGTCGAACTTTCTACCATCAAGATACCCATCAACAAAGACAACATGATACATGGCATGGATAAAAGACCATATTGGAATATTTTTATGCGGACTAACAGTATTCATGATATTTCTAGTTCCAATGGTTTCTGTCCATGCTGTAAATTTTGTAGAAGATGGAAAATGGGATTTTACAATTATGGATATCAGAGCAAATTATACAGACACTTTAAAAAAAGATATGCTAATTGAAATTGCAATTGGCTTTGAAGGTACAGAAATTACAGGTACTGCAGATGTCATGTTTATACCAAACGGAAATGATCAAGTCATAAAAACTGTATCAAATATAAAACAGGATGAAACTAGATGGATTGAATTTGAGATTTCACAAAATCAAGATTATTGTTTGTTGTCTTCTGCCAAGGTGATTGTAGCTACACCTGGCTTCAAAGATGATCATGTTTTTGATGAAAAAACAATAATCTTTGTTCCATATCAGAACTGTATAGATTCAGATAAAGTATCTGATATGGGTAATACAACTGATAGTTTTGACTACACACAAGACAATACAGATAAAGAATCGGCAATAGAATCTTTTGAGATTTCAAATCACATACTAGAGATGAACAAGAGAAAGATTCACTATGTTACGATATACGGCAATATAACAGAATCAAAATATCTGCAAGGTCATGATCTTAGAATTCTTATGACAAAACCGGATGGTACACAAGACAATCTACGTATACAGGTTACATCCTCTGGTAAATTTGAGACTGTGTTGAGATTTGATTTTGATCACTCCATGACAGGAAAGTATACTTTCGAGCCAACATACATGGAAAGATACAAGGTAGAATTAACCAATTTGGTTGTAACGAAATCACTCTCTTAACTAAGAAAAATTACATATTTAAAATCACTTCTCACAAATGATTAAAAATCATGTATTCTCTTTGTCCAAACAAATGATAAACAATGTCATTTTTCATTTCAAGTCAATAAAACAAACGATGTGCGGTTGTTTTTTGGCTCTGACAAGCTCGTAGTTACTATGTTTCTGAATGATTAAGAGATTTCTATATAATAATAAGGTGCAGTTTAGAGTAGTTTTGTGTAGTTTAGTGCAGTCAGGATAAACCATATTATAAAATTACACATGTGCACCAATTGATGCCAAGACACTCAGAAATTCCTCTTCTGCTATTTGTTTAGAATCGTCATCATCTTGTGCAAGCATTACAGGGGTTGTAACTCCACTCCATTTATCATTGAGTCGTTCATAGGGTATCTTTGCAGCCCATCGTCTTCCGTTGTTTCTATTTGTCACAAGAATAATCATTGGGATGTGTAGTTTTTTGGCCAAGATAATTTCTGGCATACAGTCATCAGATGATATTCTGCGCTGCTTTCTTTTTGGTTGGTCCTTTAGTGTAAATGATTTGTTGGAGCCTACTGCAACTATCTCTGTAGTACTTTCTTCTTCTCCAGTACCATCAACATCATAACAGGTGATTCTCTTCTTTTTTATTATAAAATCAGGCTGTCCTGCGCCATGACCATCAGTTACCTCAAAACCCACATCACGTAGGTATTGTGCCATCTCTTCTTGCTTTTTGTGTCCTATGACTCGGTTTGCAATGCCATCTTGTGCAGTCAGCAAAGTCTCTGTGTTTGAATCATTAGTAGAGCTATCATCATTTGGGATATTTCTTACATCATCATTAGAATCAGAGATTATCTTCTTGTTTTGTGCATTGATTGCTTCAGTTCGTGATAATAGTATCTCATACTGATTTGGATTCTGGGCAAACCATTGCTGAACTGTCTTGAGAATATCATTCTGTTTTTGTTGAATCTCAATTAGTTGATCAATTTTTTCTGCTTGTTTATTTTGATGTTGGTCTCTGCTCTCTTCTTTCTCATCAAAATAGTCTAGCTTGTCTTGTGTTTCTTGTTGGTTTTGCGTGATTTTTTCCATTTGTGGGATAACAGTATCTTTTAGGTCTGTCCCAAAATTCTTCAATCTATCTGCCATGTTACTGGTAATTTTTTCTGTGAAACTATCAAGTGTGGGTATGATGATTGCGTTTACTTGATTTGTTATCTTGCTGCCATCTTTTTGTAATCCGGCATCTTCTCTTCGTCCAATGTTTTCTCCAAAGGATACCAGCTTGTAAAACAAGAGCCATAATAAAACAACAAAAGATATCACAACAGGTATTATTGTTGCATATTCTTGTAATTCAGAGGAATACTCATTTTCTGCAGGAACAATTCCAAATGAAGACAACAAGCCATAATAAAATATCACATAAGTTATTGCAACTGCAGATATGGTGGGAGCTGCAAACCTAGCTAGAATTCTAATGATGCCGTTTGCAGAATAGTCTTTGAGAGCTCCTGTAAACATTGGAATGATTCCAATGGTTATAATGTAAACTATGACAAAAAATGTATCCTCACTACTATTCATTGGTATGACTCCGTGAAATGTTTTCATGTTCATTCTGGAAACTCTCAACTAGTATCATGGTTCTTCTAATCTTTGCCTGGTATGATAACAGCAAATTTCTAAACTCGCTAATCTCTACTCCGAGATCCAAAATCTTTTGCTGTATCTGTGCTAAATCGCTCTCTGCTAGTGTGATTGTGTTTTTCACACCATACTATACGTGAGTGTATCTTAAGAAAAAGACTGGCCAACTGTTATTCGTGACCTAGTAGCAATGGATGGCCATCTATTTATCAAATGTACAGAAAATAGAGAATATGAAGGATTCAGGGTTTGATCCACATGATAACAGAAGCGGTCCAAAGCCAAAAGACGGGGGACACAAACCAATGCATGTATCATTTAATGCAGATAACAGAAAGGCATTAGAAAAGATAAAAGAAAAGCAAGGAATCAGCCCATTTTTGAACAAACTTCTAAAACCAATAGCAGAGCAGCTGGATCCTGGTCCTGCATCTCCAATATTATTAGAGTTCTGGAATGGTCTTACTGACAAGGTGGCAAGTCTCGTAAAAGAAGATGATCTGGATGCTGCAATTGCACTTGGCCATGTTCTAGTTGACATCAAGCCTGCAATCCAGCCATATCTTGACTTGTGTGAGGAAGATGAGAACGATATTACTGAAAAGAAGAGTCTAGACGTAGATGTAATCTCTGCCAATCATAACTATACACTTGATAGTATGACTCGTGACAATGTTGCAGATATAATCAATGATGTAACAGTTGTAAAATTATTAGAACAGCTTTATGATGTGCTGCAAAACGTACAGTCAATGCTGCAAAGGGTACCAGACCAATACAAGACAAAATGGCACTCTGATGGCATGGATGAGCTGTACATCAAAACTGGTGTAACAGAAAAGATTCTTAAAAAATATGGAGCAGATGTTTTGCAACAAAAACAATCAACAGATAACAGCTTGGATATAATGGATTCAGAATCTACTGATAACTTTAGAAAAGGTTTACCAATCTTTGATACTCAAAAGCAATGCGAGGAGATCATACAAAAATCTAAAGGAGTGCAAAATTATGGCATTCGCAGCTTTGTATCTGAATCGTGTGAATTTGTACAAGATACAATAAACAAATTTGCATCTCTTGGAATTGACATTAACGTGGAATCTTATCTGTGGGATGAAAGCTCACGTTCTTTTTTTGTGGAATTGTTTAATTGTGGGAATTATGATGTGGACATTTCAGAGGTTTGGTGTGATGGACAGAAATGTCTCATGCATGCATGGTATGCCAAATCCAGTAATTTTCATCTTCCAGTTAATCAAGCAAACAAGATACAGTTCAGGCCATGCAGGCCAGCCAATGATACTACAGAACACAAGATAATTATCAAAACACCATACAAGGAATTTTCGTTTGTGATAAAAGGCAAAGAGTATCTTAATTGATTTTGCAATTATTCCAGATTATCTAGATATTCCAGAATCTCTTGTTTCATTGCAGGATTCAAGCTAACTTCTAATCCATACCCTGTGGGTTTTGATAAAATCAAGTTGTGCTTTATCATATCATGTCCTAGCTTGTCTACTCTTTTAGAGCCCTGCTTTCCAGTATCTCTCTGAGTGAATCCTTTTTTGAGGTTCTCAAATGATGTGTGGCTTGCACCCCACTTTCCATGCCTGTGCAGTTTTAGAATGATTCTTGACTTTATCTGGTCATCACTGAGCATTAGTACACTTATGATACCTTTGTAAGGCCAACTTTAAATATTTTTTAGATGTACGGTACCTATGAAAAAAGAAGACAGATCACTGCTGATACAG
Organism: Candidatus Nitrosopumilus sp.; assembly: GCA_029864805.1. Next base: position 29,038 of record JAOTSS010000014.1, read on the forward strand.
TACATGGGAGATACTCCAAAGCTGAGAATAATAGACTTTTTTCTTGACAATATAGACAGTGACTATTCCAAAAAGGAGATCATAGAGTTTATTGGAATATCAAAGACCACGTTTTACAAGGTATGGGATGAGCTAATGCAGTTTGAGGTTCTGACTCCAACACGAAGATATGGCAAGGCGCAGCTGTACACGCTAAACAAAGACAGCACAATAATTCAAAAGTTCAAAAATTTGGATGATGAGCTTGCACGACAAATAATGGAAAAATCAATCAAGAAAGAAGAACCAATTGCGGTTACAAAATAGATCCAGAGATATCTTGAAACATTCTACGGGTTCAAATTTGATTGGGAGCACAACATGCATGGGGACATAGTTTAGGGATGTTTTATCATACCCACGTGTAAAATGATTACCAAAATCCAATAACTTTTTCATTAGATGACTTTCTATTCCTATCGATAGTCTCTAATGTTTTATTTACAAAATCTAACATTTTAGATGCAATATCAAGAAATTCTCTTGCAGTAGATTCTTTAATCTTGAAATCTCCTTTTACTCCAGTACCGTAGCTAGCAGGTTTATACATTACAGATAGTTTATCATAACAATCCCAAAATGTACTTGGTGCATTTCCATGATCGCAGAATGATTTGAAGAGTTTTTTTGTAGTTTCGTGATCTTGTTTTCTAGAAAACCCTCCTTGATATCTAAAGAGTAAAAATGATTGTACCATTAATTCTGTTGCTCTCCAGGTATTAGTTACAAATGGGGCCCATTTCTTTTGTTTTAAATCATAATCTGCAGTATCGAGAAATTCTCTTGCAGATTTCATTTTTGTTTTAATTTTTAATCTATCAAAAACAAGATCTATTCCAGCAAACCATTTATTTTTGAATCTTAATAGCATGATGTGAGCTGAATCTCCCATATAGTTCTCACGTGGAAATAATTTTGTAATCTTTTGAATTTCATTAAAGTTTACATGTTCTTTGTCCTTTAGTGGTCTATCTTCTTTAAGAATAATATTTGCTAAGAAGTTTGTTTCTTTTTCTAGCAGTATTTTGTTCTTAGATGGTTTGGTATTAAGTAGAATATGTACTAGTTTTGGTTTGTATGTAGGTGTTAATTCATTATTATGCACTCGATGTAATATTTCCGGATAAACAAAATCATAAAGTATATTTTGTATAAGCACATTTCTTAATTCAAAATCAATATTGTCACTTTCGTTGAATTGTATTCCAAGACTAGTCATACCGCCTTTTTCTACGTCTTCTAAAGCAAAACCTGTAAATGTTTCAAAATTGAATTTAGATTTTAATTCTACTCTTTTAAGAAGTTTTTTTAGATTTATTTTTGCCATGATATTTACACTGAAATCTTCAAATTATCTAATTAAGTACTAGGTTTTACCTACATCTCACATGTTTTATAAAAAATTACTCAAGCACACATTTTAGAAATAAAATAATTGTATCTACAGGGATGCAAACTGCCTTGTAAAATCTGCAAACACACACTATTACATATTGGTAGTGAACTAAAATGCCCAAAGTGTTCCGATTTAAAAATTATAGATGATATGATTTCAATCGAAATAGCTCAAAAGAGAATAAACCATATTCGTAAATTGTGGAAAACTGAATTAGATAAAATTCAACGTGATTCATTATTGTTGCATCTATTAGTACATAGAGAAACACAGGCACGAAAATTTTTCAAACAACCTGGAATTTTAGATATTGATTCTTTTTTTTCAGACACCTTGTTTATCAGAAGGGTTTTAAAAGAAGGAAATCCAAATGGTGCCTACGTTATAGATAATACGTCAAAGTCAGAAAAAATAATTACTTTATTCAATGAAACAAAGAGGGTAGAAACAGATTTTTCTTTAGTCAAATCCAAATATGCCTTTGTTATTCCTAAAAATAATTTTAATTTAGATGATATTTCTGACGAGGAGGCATTATCTAATTTTATTATCGTTTCAACGGAAGATCATGATAAACTAATGAAAAGTTACGAAAATTATAATTTGTATTCTATGGAAGAAGCACAAAAAAAGCAACAAGAATATGTTGACGAATTTGAAAAAATTCTTAAAGAAAAGCCCAACAGTAGAGATTTAACAAGAGAAGAATTTGTAGAAAGAAATTATGAAACTATAAACAGTTTGTATACGGTATTACTTAGAAACTATATCTATGCGGAAGTATTTGATTTACGATCATACAAAGAATTAATCAACGATCCATCCAGATTAATAAAATTTGTTAATCAATATGATTACGTTCCAACCGCCTTTACTCAGATGAATGTTGATGAATTTATTAGAGATGCTCGGAAATGGTTCAAAAAATCCCCTCTCGTAATTAAACGACTTTTGTTATGTGACGAAAATAATCCTAACATATTTCCACTATTTGTACATCTAAATGTAGAAAAAAAAGATTTTATTCTATTATCTCAAGCATTTACTGCTATTTTGTACATACTGCTTCATGCTATAATTACAAAAGATTTGTTTGATATAGAAACTAACAAACTTGGAATTTTATTTGAAGATGCAGTTAAGAAAAAATTTGAAGAATTAGGATACGCATATTATGCGAATGTGACGGATCATCCTACAAAAAAGACTCTAGAAATAGATGGAATTGCAATAAAAGAGGGGTTGTGTTTTGTTATTGAATGTAAAAATAGAAGATTACCTCCAGTGGTTGAGTCATTAGAAGCTAAAAAAATTATGACTGAAGATCTTCAAGGAGTAATTGATGGTAAAAAACGAATTCCTAAGAATGGGCAACAAGTTGTTATTGATGTGCCTAGTTTACTTACAAAAATAAAGTATGTCCAAGAAAATTCATCAAAATACGGTCTTTCTAGGATTTCTAAAAGTAAGATAGCCGGCATTGTGGTAACTAAGGATTATCCAATACTATCAAGTTACAAAGGAATTAACTGTCTTTGGATAAATGATATTGTTTCAGAGAAGTTAGTTCAAATTCTAAAATAATCTACAATTAATTAATAATGTTATAGTTTGAATAAATCTATCTAATCTTCAAAAGAATTTTCTCATAAATTTTAGGACTCTTCCCTTCAGACAAATTTTTCTTCATATACCATAGAGTAGATTTGTTAATTCCTAATTGTTTTCTTTCTTCGGAAGTCATATTCAAAATCTTCTCTCTCAACTTTAGATTATCGTTTCTATTCAAATTTAATTTAGGTATTACAAAATCAACCCCTTTCTTCTTACCTACAATGAAATTTGCTAATTGCTGTAGATTGTCTTGTAAAATTATCTGGTATGAATAATTCTTACCATTCTTGTAATTATGTTTGGCATTAAAGTTTGAATTAATTTCCTTATTTCATTTAATTCAGATGTGAAGTTTTTAGGTTTTCTTTTTTTTACAAATTGTTTTATGATTTCATCAGAAATCCATTTCATATTAGAAAGATCTTGAATTCCACAATTAGGACAAACAGATAACTCTTTTCCAAATAATTGCTCACAACATAAACATATTTTTGACAACATCATGAATTCTCTTTGATACAAAATAAACATTTGATTTTCTTTTTTTCAACATTATCCGCTAATCCAGGTTTCATTTTGATTTTGTTCTTGCAAGTAAAACATCTTCTAGTATTTCTTTGAGCGAACCGTAACTACTCTCAAGCTTGTTTAGTCTGTCTTGGAGTGATATGTTATCTCGCTCAATCTCACCCACCTTTTTGTCACTAATCACTATCTGCTGCTTTAACTTGTCTTTAAGATCCAGTGTTTCAGATATTGTGAGATATGAAATGGCCTTGACATATTCAGCCAAAAGATAATCCTGAGATGGTTTGTAATAGTTTTCAGCATGACCCATCAATTTTTCAACATCTATGGTCTTACAGGCACGTTCTGTATTGGTCTTGAAGAACTTGCGAAAGCCGTGAATCTGTTTGAATTCATGAATACCAGAATTGGTCTCTCGCAGGTTGATTTTTTTAAGGAATTCACCCATCGTATTGGCTATGGTTTTAGATGCTAGTGGTCTGGCAATTTTAGGCTCTTTTCTCTTGTCTTTACGATATTTGTGATTGTCCCAGGAATCTCTAACAAGTGGAGATCTTGGAGTAATTTTCTCACCAATTAGTTCCCTTGATCTTTTGTATTGCTCTAGTGAATGATAGCATTCTGGTGTGACAAATGTGACATATTCTTCTCTTTCTCCTTTGTAGACTGTAAGTCTAGCAGCTACCATAGTTTTTTCTCCATCACCATGTTTTTGGTAAATTGGCGATAGATCTCCCCAAGTCATACCATCAAATGCACCCACTCTAATTCCTGAGCTGCTGCACATCAATATCACACATTTCGTTCTGGTATCAGCTGATTCTAGCATGGTTCGGATCTCCTCAATTGTGGGGGCTCTGTCACTACCAGTCTTTTTTGCATGAGGAATAATTTTTGATATCTTTGACCAGTTTATTCCATCTTCAATGTCATTCATCTCAAAAAAGTGCTTTAGCGCACTCTTTGTCTGCTGTAGAGTAGAACCACTTACTTTGGATTTTCTTTCCTCCACATAATCAATAATCATATGTTGGATGGTTTTTGGATTCTTTTTTGCTTTATACAATAGCTGATCAGCTGTTATGTTATTGTGAAATTCTAAAAACTGTACAAGCTTTTTGCAGTACGATTCTTTTGTGGATTCAGTGTGAAACCCCTTTAGAAAATTTTTGATTGATTTGTTGTTGATACTTTCTTGAATCTCTTTTGGAATCATTTGTTTACATATTACATTAGAATAACGAAATAATAAGCATTTCCACCCTATTTGTAGTGCGGGAGGTGGGATTTGAACCCACGAACTCCTAGAAGATAAGGATCTGAACCTTACACCGTTGACCAGGCTGGGTGACTCCCGCATTGTAAATTTTTAAAATCTAGAATAAGTTTCTTTATTATACTATGAAAAAGTAATCTAATCAATAAAGAGAAAAAATGGAATTTAACGAAATATATTGTTCAAATTGCAAAAAAGTCTTGGGACAATATAATGTAAAATTCTATAATGATGAAAAAATAAAGGAGTTGGTAAACATAACTCATTCTTCTCATGTAAGAAATGGACATCAAGTAAACGTTAGAAGATTTGTAAAAGACTAAATTGATTTAATTTTTTCTATAGCTTCTGCAAGGATTGAAATTCTATCTATTTTATTTTCAGAAATATGTTGATTCCAGGGTTGTGAATACAGAATTACTTTTTTTTTATTTTTAAGAAATTTCAATGCATTAAGTGGTGAATCATCAATAAAAACATCATAATCTAAATCAGCTTTCATGGGTCCATCAATTACAGATACATAATTATCAAAAGAAATATTGTGGTGATTAAGCCAATTTTTTACAAATGAATCAGTTGAATGTTCTCTTGCAGTAACAATATCTACTTGACCAATTTTTAAAAGATTTTTTGTGATAAAAGATAGATTCTCTTCAGTTGGAGGTATAGAATTCCAATTTTTCCAGCAAGAGCTTAATTCCGTATAGAAATCATATTGATTGATTTGATGGTTCTTCCAAAAATCCCAATCAGTGATATCACATTTTGAGATTTTAGATCGAATTGTATTACTATAATTTAACCAGGGTATTATTACATCAGCAAGTACTCCATCAACATCCAAAGCAATTTTCATTTATTTAGTCACTATCTTTTTGAAATTCCTCTAGAAGCTTTTTTTGATGCTTACTAAGTTTTTTTGGAATATTCACCACAATTCGAACATACTGATCTCCCTTACCTCTAGAATTGATGTGTGTTACTCCTTTTCCCTTTAGTTTGATTATAGTATTTGGTTGACTACCAGAATCAATTTTAATTTTTTCTGTTCCATCCAAAGTTGGAACAATAATCTCACACCCTAATGTAGCATCAATCATAGAGACGTCCTGATCATAAAAAATATCTTTTCCGTCTCTTTTGAATTTTAAATGAGGTTGAATTCTAACTCGTACTATCAAATCACCGTTAGAGCCTCCCGGAACCTCATTTCCTTCATTTGGAACTGTGTAATCCCCTGAATCAATTCCAGGTGGAATTTCAAAAGTAATTTTTTTGTTACCTTTTTTCTTTCCTTGACCTTTACATTCTCTACATGGAGTCTCAATAATTGAACCTTGACCATTACATGTTGAACATGGTGCTGCAGTTACAAAAGAAGCAAATCCCATATTGCGAGTTTGTCTTACTTGTCCTTGACCATTACATGTTGAACATGTTTTCTTATTAGTTCCAGGTTTACATCCAGTTCCATTACAATTATCACATCGAATTTGTTTTTCTAAATCAATTTCCATTTTTTTTCCATGAAGAACATCTTCTAATGTTACTGAAGTTTCATAGAGAATATCCGAACCTCTTTGTTGGTTAAAACCAAATCCTCCACCACCGCGACCAAAGATTGATTCAAAAATAGAATCAAATCCTCCACCACCGCGACCAAATATATCACTAAAATCTCCACGAGCACCTTGGAAAATATCCTCACTTGAATATCTTCCATCTACACCTGCATGACCATGTTGATCATAGAGTTGTTTCTTTTCAGGGTCAGAAAGGACAGCATATGCTTCAGAAATTTCTTTGAAATGCTCCCCAGCATCAGAAGATTTGTTACGATCCGGATGGAATTTTAGAGCGAGTTTTCTATATTGTTTTTTTATTTCATCTGTAGTAGATGTTTTAGAAACCCCTAAAACCTCATAATAATCACGTTTTGCTGTCATGAATCATACCTTTACAATTATTACCGTATAAATGATTGAATTAGAAAATTAGTTAGTTTTTGTTTCATCAGTTGTAGATGATTCATTTGTTTGGGTTTCTGCACCTTGTTGTCCTTCAGCACCTGCACCTTGTTGTCCTTCAGCACCTGGAGGAGGTGAAGCATTTTTGTAAAGTTCTGTTGTTACTTCGTTAACTAGAGATTGTAATGCCTCAAGTTTAGGTTTTAGTTCATTTGGCTCTCTATCTAAAACTTCTTTGACTTCTTTTACAGCATCTGTAATTTTGATTCCCTGCTCTTGAGTAATTTTATCCTTTAGATCATGATTAACTAATTTTTCTGTGGTGTAAATGTAACTTTCTGCTTCATTTCTTAGATCAATTTTTTCTTTCTTTATTTTATCTTCGTCAGAGAATTTTTCTGCATCTTCTTTTAATTTTTCAATTTCTTCTTTAGACAATTTAGATGTAGATTCAATGGTAATTTTTGCTTCTTTCTGTGTTCCAAGATCCTTTGCAGTTACATTAATGATTCCATTTGCGTCAATATCAAACTTTACTTCAATTTGAGGAATTCCTCTTGGAGCAGGAGGTAAATCAGTGAGATTAAAGCTTCCTAATGAAACATTGTCAGTTGCCATTGGACGTTCACCTTGAACAACGTGAATTGTTACAGCAGTTTGATTATCAGCTGCAGTAGTGAAAACTTTACTTTTAGAAGTTGGGATTGTTGTATTTCTTTCAATTAATGGTTCTCTTACACCACCTAAGGTTTCAATTCCTAATGTTAGCGGAGTAACATCAAGTAAGACTATATCACTAGTAACGTCTCCAGCAATAATTCCTGCTTGAATTGCTGCTCCCATTGCCACAGCTTCCATAGGATCAACCCCTGATTCAGTTTCTTTACCAATAATTTCACTTACAAATTTTTTAACTAATGGAATTCTTGTTGGTCCACCTACCATGACAATTTTATTTATATCAGAATTGGAAAGTTTTGCATCTTCAAGTGCTTTCAATATAGAAGGTTTACATCGTTCAATGATTGGCCCAATTAATTCATCTAGTTTAGCTCTGGTTAATCTTAATTCAAGGTTTTTTGCACCTGCCGAAGGATCATGAGCAATAAAGGGTAAATTAATATCAGTTTCCATAACAGTTGATAATTCAATTTTTGCTTTTTCGGAAGCTTCTCTTATTCTTGTCATTGCAGTTGTATCTTGTGAAAGATCAATACCTTCTTTCTTTTTGAATTCATCAACAATATAATCAATCAGAACTTTATCCATATCTGTTCCACCTAATTGAGTATCTCCAGATGTACTCATTACTTCAAAGACACCTCCACCCATTTCCATTATTGTTACATCCAACGTACCACCACCAAAATCAAAGACGAGAATTTTCATGTCTTCTTTTGCTTTATCTAATCCAAATGCCAGAGATGCGGCAGTTGGCTCATTGATAATTCTGACTACATCAAGTCCAGCTATGGTCCCGGCATCTTTAGTTGCTTGACGTTGATTATCATCAAAATATGCAGGTACCGTAATTACCGCTTTCTCCACTGGTTCGCCAATAAATGCCTCAGCATCTTTTTTGATTTTTTGGAGAATGAATGATGAAATTTGTTGAGGTTTGTATTCTTTGTCTAAAATTTTAAAAGTATGATCTGTTCCCATTTTCCTTTTGGCAGCAACAATAGTCCTATCAGGATTAGTCACGGCTTGTCTTCTTGCAGGCTCACCAACTAAAAGTTCACCATCTTTAGAAAATGCTATAACTGATGGAAATGCTTTTCCTCCAACAGTAGAACCCTCAGCAGCGGGAATAATTGATGGTTTTCCACCCATTACTACTGCTGCTGCAGAGTTGCTTGTTCCTAAATCAATTCCAATTATTTTAGCCATTTTATCATCCTTTTTTTGAAATTTCTACTAATGTCGGTCTTATAACTCTCTCATGAGAAATATATCCTTTCCTGATCTCTTTTGTAATTGTGTTATCATCTAAATCAGGATCAACAACAATAGAAATTGCTTCATGAAAATTTGGATTAAAGAGTTCTCCCAAAGACTCGATTTGGGATACATGATATTTTTTTAATAATGAATCCATGTTTTTTAAAATAGATTCTAATCCATCAGAATTTATTTTATTATCTGATAACGCTTCTTTTGCACGAATAAAATCATCATATATTTTTAGGAAATCCAACATGAATTCATCTACTTTTGTATTAACGCCTTTTTCTATATCTGATTGTATTTTTTTAGTTTGATTCTGAAAGTCTGCTAATACGTGTTTTAATTTTTCTTCATATTCAGATGTTTTTTCTTTTTCTTTATCTAATAATTTTGTTAGTTCTTCAATAGTTATTGAGGAATCTGATTCTTCTGATAAATCTTCAAAATCTGTTTGTTTTTCAGACATTACATTGATTGGTACTTCATCAGAATTATTATTACTTGACAATTCAAACAAAATAGTCTTTTAGCTAATTTATATCATTATTGAATTGTTTCGCACAAAGGATTAGCTTTAATGATGATTAATTCAGAACCTTGTTTGGTTTTTTCAATAACATCAAAATCATTTTTAGAGCATGCTACAATAATTGTGGTTTTATCACTATGAAATAAATCAAAATTTGGATCTTCATAGGCTTCAACATCACCAATATAATCACGTAGTCTAGAAGTCAAATTTTGAAGCATGTCAATTTTATCGCCACGCATCGCATGTTGATCAAGAGTCCAAGACAATACAATTTTTGTTCTGCTTGCTTTGAGATCATTTTTCTTTAAAGTTGCCCTAATTTCATCAATTAGTCGTTTGATATAGCCATCAATTCCCTTAACACTTCCATTAATTAAATACATGAGGGAATTTGCACCTTCGAATGAAGAACCTAATGATTTTAGATCAAATAGGCCACTAACCATATTATCTAGAAATATTCCCTGAAAGTCATCTGAAGAAAGATCATTTTTTGTTACATCATCTTGGGCATATTTACAAACTTCTAAAACACTACACAAGCTAGAAAATCTAGATAGGATATCGATAGCATGAAAATGTTCTGATGATGAAATGGCTACAAATTTTTTCTCTTTTTTACCTACAGTAAGTAAATCATGAAGTACAGGATCTTCCTTTCCATTAAAAGAACCAATAATTTTTGGTTGCTGATTTAGATCTTCTAATGGGTAATAAAAGTATGAAATATGTTTTCCAGTCTCAAGACCTGTTACATGTTCAAGTAATGAAATATTTTCATTATTTCCACCAAAACCTGTTGGAAGTGTAAAAACAACAGAACTGTTTTTCTTTAATGAAGTTACAGCATCCTTAAATTTGGAATGAATTTCAGTTTTGATATCTTGTCCTGTTTTTCTAATTCTTGGTGTAAAGAAAAGATATTGAGCTTTAGAAATGGCTACATCAATTGGTTCCATAGCCAAAAGAGGTTCATCTTCTTTTAGTGAAGATACGTTAGGGTAGGTTTTAGCTATTTCGGCTTTTAGGGAAATTGCTGAGGGGGTGGATTCGTCTATTATGTAAACATCTGCACCTTTAATTGCCATTTGCGATGCAATAGTATATCCCTCTGTACTTAGACCATAAACAACTACTTTGACTTTCCCCATGTAATTACGCTAGTAATAGGACTAAGAAAAACTTATTGAACTAACTAGAATCATGGAAATTACTTGAAAATATGGATAGATATTCTCACTCCAAAACAATTATTGTTTTCTGAATCGATAATAGAAAAAATAGGAATGAAATACAAAATTTTGTGTACATCAAGAGACTATAATGAAGTTTCAAAATTAGCAAAAATACGTGATTTGGACCTTGTTTTTGTTGGAAAACATGGTGGCGGTGATAAAAAAACCAAGCTTCAAGCCAGTATTAGTAGAATGAAGAAACTTTCCAAAATAATTGAGAGATTTTCACCAGATATGGTAATTAGTTTTTGTTCTCCTGAAGCAGCTAGAATTTCATTTGGTTTAGGAATTAAACATGTAGCATTTTGCGATTCACCACATGCTTCCGCAGTAATGCGTTTAACATTACCATTAATTCAAAAATTATTGATTCCTAATGTGATTCCAAAAAATGAATTTTCAAAATATGGAATTGATAAAAAGGACATAGTTTCATACAACGCTATAGATGCAGTTATAACTATCAAAAGAAAAATTAATCAAAATAAGTCATTGCCATTTAAGGACAGTAATAAGAAAAGTATTTTGATTAGAATAGAAGAAGAAGAAGCATCATATGCTTCAAAATCAAGCAAAATAATTCCAATCATAAAACAAATTGTACATAAGTATGATAAAGAAAACATTGTGATTTTGGGTAGATATACAAACCAGATTAAAAATATTCAAAAAATAATTGGTAAAAAAGCCAAAATTATAAAAATGACATTTGATGGAAAATATTTGTTAAATAATACAGATGTTTTCATAGGATCAGGTGGAACTATGACGGCTGAATCAGCATTAATGGGAATTCCAACAATTTCATATAATGCAGTTCCAAATATAATCGAAAATTTTTTGGTAAAAAAATATTTAATTAAAAGAGAAACAGATCCAATTAAAATTTCCAGATATATTAAGAATGTTTTTGAATCATCAAGCAATATTAATCAAAAAAGAGCAAAAAAAATAGTTACACAAATGGAAAATCCCATTCAAAAACTAATCAAAATTATCAATGAATAATTTCAATTAATTTTAAGAGTCAAATTTAGATAAAAAGTTCATTAAGGGAATGGAAGTGCTCGATTTAGCAGCCCGGTAGTGTAGCGGTCAAGCATAGAGGCCTTTGAAGCCTTTGACCCCAGTTCGAGTCTGGGCCGGGCTACCTTATTTTA
>JAOTSS010000094.1 GCA_029864805.1 Candidatus Nitrosopumilus sp.
AAAGCCTCGAACGGGATCTGAACCCGTGACCTAACGCTTACGAGGCGTTCGCTCTACCAGGCTGAGCTATCGAGGCACTTTTTGGTTGAGCCATTAGAGTTAATAAAAAGCCTTTCTGATTCACGGTAAATGAAGAAGACAATCTCCGGAATCAGAGGAATTTTTGGAGATGATCTTAATCTAAAAGATGTACTTGAATTTTGCAATAACTTCTCCACCTTAATTGATTCAAAAAAATGTGTAATAGGTAGAGACACTAGGCCATCAGGTCCAATGATGATGAAAACTGCAAGTGCTTCTCTGATGAATAATGGAATTGATGTGTATAGCTTGGGAACAGTCCCAACTCCTGTTGTCTTTAGAGAAGCAAGAAAATATGGTGCAGGAGTAATAATTTCTTCATCACACAATCCCTTGGAATGGAATGGAATGAAATTCATCATAGAGGGCAGAGGTATCAACGAGAAGGAATTACCTCAAATTATTGAACACCAGGATGTATCAAAATCAGAGATAGGAACAGAGAAAGAAATAAAATCATCATATATTGAGGATGCCAAGAAGATCATAGGAGACATTGAGAACCCACCAGATGTGATAGTCGATATAGGTGGAGGGGCAGCCAGGGACTTTGCGCCAGAACTGCTAAGGAGTGTAGGTTGTAAAGTTGATGTGATAAATGCAGATCTTCAGGGATGTACCAGAGGGCCAGATCCAACTGCAGATAAGCTATCAGACTTGACAGAGGTATCAAAGAAAAAAGATATTGGATTTGCATTTGATTTGGATGGAGACAGGCTGGTTGTTGTAAGAAATGGCAAAAAACAGATACCAGATGTAACATTGGGGCTAGGTGTTGCAAGGTCACTTGATTTAGGATATAAGAATTTTGTATTGAGCATAGATACTAGTGTTTCAGTTGAGAAGTTTATCAAAGAAAAAGGGGGAGTGGTCCAGAGATCCAAGGTTGGAGAGGCAAACGTGATTGACCTTATGATTCAGAGTAATTCTCAAGCAGGTGGTGAAGGAAGTAGTGGAGGTTTCATCCTACCGGAGTTTAATTATTGTCGGGAAGGTATTCTAACTAGTGGACTTATTGCATCAATGTTAGGTGATACAAAGTTCAACGAGATATTAGACTATATGGAAAGTTATCATCAGATCAGGGAAAAGACACCAGTTGATGCAGATTATCATGACAAGGTAGTGCAAGAAGTAAGATCACAATTTACAAAGGAATATTCTGAGATAAATGCGATGGACGGAGTAAAGGCAATAATTGATGAAGACAGCTGGGTCTTGATAAGAAAGTCAAACACAGAAGATATCATTAGAGTTTCAGCAGAATCAAATGACGAGGAAAAATGTAAGACTATTGTTAAAGATACACTACAACTTGTAAAAGAATGCTATGACAAAGTTAGATGAAGCTACAATTATCAAAATCTTTCAAGACAAGTTCAACAAAAAGAGATTCACTTCTGAGGATGTCGAATTTTTCCAATTGGGCAAAATCAAGATAGTTGTAAAATCAGATACGTTTGTTCAAAGCACAGACATTCCGCCAAAAATGAGGCTAGAAGATGCAGCACGAAAAAGTATTGTTGCGTGCGTTAGTGATTTTGCAGCAAAGGGAGTCAAACCAGAGTTCGGAATTATTTCAGTTAACCTTCCAAAGAAAATCAGACAAGATAGGGTAAGAGAGATTGCAAATGGTTTTCAAAAAGCATCAAAGGAATTTGGGATTAGAATTTTGGGAGGAGATACAAATTCAGGAAAAGAGATTGTGTTTACTGTATGTATTTTTGGAAAGGCAGAAAAAATTGTAAAAAGGCAAGGGGCAAAAAAAGGAGACATTATCATTGTCACAGGGCCATTTGGATATACATCTGCAGGGCTAGACCTACTTTTGAATAAGAAAAGAGCAAAAGGGAAATTCACTGCAAAGGCAATTCAATCTGTACTAAGACCTAAACCCAAGATTGAATTTGGTTTAAAAAATGCAACATATTTTTCATCCTCAATGGACTCTAGCGATGGACTCTCTACAACGCTCAATGAAATGGCTGTTCAGAGCAAGAAGAGATTTGTCATAGAGAAGATACCACATTCAAAAGAAACAGAGCAATATGCAGAATCTCAAAAATTGAAATTGAATAATTTGGTGTTCAATGGTGGTGAGGAATATGAAATTGTGTTTACTGTATCCCCAAAATATTTGGAGACAGTAAGAAAAAATGCAAAAATACTCAAAACCCCAATAATTGAGATAGGGCATGTAGAGTCAGGAAAGGGAGTATGTCTGAACAGAAACAATACTCAAATTGAAATTATTGACCTGGGTTGGAAACACTTTAGATAATTATTCACCATAGGTGATATCTCGTTCTACATTGTTGGCAATATTAATAATAGAATCAGCTGGAAGTATTGCCACACACTCTTTCATCCAGACATTATCCAAGTACAGAATTCTCTTCATATCGCTTTCAGGCAGATCTTCAGGATTTGCTGCAGGATAGATTACATGCATCTTATAGCCTTCATTTGCAATCTGCTGACATTTTTTCTCCAAAGGAGACAATCCTTCCACATCAGTATTCATAAATTGAAAAAAAGCTGATCCAAGCAAAGCTGTTACTACTGCAACACCTATTGCCAGAAAAAGAATTGAGGCCAATAACAAAAACACAATGAAATAGTATATGAATAATCATCAAATCATCTCCAAGGGACTAAACTAGACTGAAAAAATCAATGTTTTTTAAACCCTTAAGGCGTGAGTAGACATTGTCAGAAATAGAAGCCCAGGTTGAGGAAGTTTCAGTTGAAGAGGCTAAAGAATCTGTTGAAGAGATAGAAACTGAGGCTAAAGTAGAAACCAAGGCTCAGCCAGAGGTTAAGAAGGAAGCACCCGACAAATGGGGCATTGCTCATATTTACAGTAGTTATAATAATACAATTATTCACATGACTGATCTTACCGGTGCAGAGACAGTGGCCATCAGTTCAGGAGGAATTCATGTTAATGCCGACAGATATGAATCATCACCATTTGCTGCAATGAAAGCTGCAAATGCTGTTGTTGAATCTGCAAGAACAAAAGGATTTACAGGGTTTCACATAAGAGTTCGTGCAGTAGGCGGAGTAGGTTCTAGAGTACCAGGTCCAGGAGCACAAGCTGCAATCAGGGCTTTGGCAAGAGGAGGATTTAAGATTGGAAGAATTGATGATGTAACACCTATTCCTCACGATACCACTAGAAAGAAAGGTGGAAAAAGAGGAAGAAGAGTCTAGTCAGTTAATTTTATTTTAACATTACAACCTCTAGAAAGAAAATAATCAGTCATAAATTTAACAAATTTTTGTGGTGGATCAGTCCACTGATATTTTTCTATCATGTCAGAAAACTTTTCTTCAATACCAGTTTGTAATTCAGGTTTAAAAGCCAATTTAAAAAATGTCCATCCAAATTTTGTAGATGGTTCACTAAGGACATATCCATTATAACATCCTAGAAGACTTTCTATATGTGAAAGGGATTTTTTTATAGATAGTAGATCATCAATGTAATTTTTTGTTCCAATTTCTAAAACAACATTCATTATTAATCACTATTTTTAGATGAGTTTTTACTAAGTTTATCACTTAATGACACAAATTTTCCGTCTTGTTCAACATTGATTTTAGTTTCCATTCTTACATTGAGTCCAACGGATCTAAACAACATCAATAACTTCCCACCATCAATAGTTTCATTTATTTCACCAGTCTTGATTAACTCAAATAATTTTTCTACAATAACTTTTGTTTCGTTTGGAAACTGGGATTCAGCATTTTCTAAAACTTCTAACCCTCTAAATCCAAGAATATTTACAAGGTAGGTACGAGGATTAACAGAGATTTTCTCTTTTGGTGATTCGGCAGATTCTTTAATTTCTTCTCTTGAAGAAATATTTTTTTGCATTTCAGCTAATCGCTTTGCCTTTAATCTTTCCAGTTCAGAATCTTCTTCGCTCAACCTTTAATCACACCAATAGGCACTAATTTTGCTACTTTTGTGGCTATTCCCAGATTATGAGATACATTAACTACAGCATCAACGTCTTTGTATGCTTGAGGAGTTTCTTCAACAACCCCATCTCTTGTCAATGCTTTGATAAAGATCCCTTGATCATTAAGAGATTTTTTTACATCATTTTCAGTGTAATTTCTTCTAGCTTTGGATCTTGACATTGTCCTTCCAGCACCATGAGCAGTAGAACCAAAACTCAAATTCATTGAATTTGGTTTACCCAATAAAATCCAGCTTGAAGTTCCCATTGAACCAGGAACCAAAACAGGTTGACCCAGATCACGATACTTGGAAGGAATTTCATCGCGGTTTGCAGGAAATGCTCTCGTTGCACCTTTTCTATGTACGACAAGTTTTCTTTCGGCTCCATCAACTTTGTGTTTTTCTACTTTGGCAATATTATGAGCAACATCATAAACTAATTTCATATCAAGATCAGATTCTGATTGATTAAATACACGTTCAAAAGAATTTCTAGTCCAGTGAGTGAGCATCTGTCTATTACTCCATGCAAAATTTAATGCTGCAAACATTGCTTTTCTATAAGATTCACCTTCTTCAGAACTGT
>JAOTSS010000048.1 GCA_029864805.1 Candidatus Nitrosopumilus sp.
TTTAACTAATTTTTCTTTTTTCTTTTGTTCTTCGACAACAAAGATTTTGAAATTTTGCATTCCCATAGCCGAAGGACTCATCCATGCAGTTCTCAAAATTTTTTGTATCTTTGATTTTTCAACGGGTTTTTTAGAAAATGATCTAACTGAGCGTCTTTTTTCTACAGTTTTAAAAAATGACAATTCTTTTTTCAAATATGATTTATTAATAGTTAAACCTAAACCTGAATCTCATTGTTGAAATCATGTTTCATACCCATATGCATACATTTTAAATCTCAATTCGGTTACTGAATCTCCCGTGATGCGAAACCATACATAATTCTTCCCAAAAATGGTCAGAACTCTAGTGACATAGTTTAATTCCTAAATTGTTAACATCCTTAAATCTCATAAATTTTATTTTTAGATGTGAATCGAAATTTAATTTTAATTATATTGGGATTAATTGGATTCAGTACTTTTGAAATATTGATGTATTCAGGCTTGCTGAATTTTTTATCGTTTTAGATGTTCATTTTATCCTATAAATGGTTCAAAACATGCCATATTTTGAATGAAGTTGTACGTATAACGATCAAGTAAAATTAAAAAAATCATGACTTTATACCTAGATCTAATACATATTTATGAAAAAACGATGTTGTGATAGTTCGTTGCATGATTCTTTAATTCAATCCATTCAGAATTTACAAAAAAGTAAATACGGTAAAGGCAATAAAAGCAAATTAACATCAATTCAAAGTGCATTAAAACTAGCAAATCCATTATTTGCATCGGCCGTCAATTCTGACGATACAAAATACAAAGTAATCAATTTTAGAAATATAGAACAAGCAGAACAGATTCCAAGAATTTTAGACGAGTTTGCAAATAATTTTGAAATTCAATGTCTTGAGAAAAACGGGGCGTCTGCTAGAAACTATTCATTATTTTCTGTACACTTTTAAAATTATAAAAACTTTAAATGCAGACAAAAAACGAGGTTTGTTATCGGCACACAGCATTAACATCCTAAACAATATGTTTGTGAAACACCCTGTAGAATATAAAAAAATTGAAACCAGAGATCCGTTGAAATTTACATTTGTAATTATCGAACTTGCAATAGACGCAGAACGAAATCTTTCAAAACATTATGAATTTGACATAATATCATTGCGTCAGATCATGCCATTTATGCAAAGATATCATATGAAATATGATGATGCATTATTACAAATAAATGACGAATTTAACAAAATACCAAAATTTAGACTAACCGTATCTATCGGAGAAAGACACAAAGAGATCGTAAAGATCTTCTTGCAGTATAGCATATCTAAACTTCCACTTGAAGACAGAATATCTAGGGCAAAAAATATCATAGAGAAAATAATTCTTGAAAATAATGATTCTACTGTATTAGAATACTACAATCTGTTGAAACTTTGTTTTAAAGATAAAGAATTATGTCCACATTTAGTAAAAATTGTGAAAACAAAAAATTGTTCATGCAGAAGATTTGCAAATACTATATTAGACGAAGTCTCAAAACTCTAATTCCCCACACAATTTTACATCCATTTTAATCCTCAATTTGGCAGGTGAATCCCCGCGAATTCCAAATCGAATTGTTTTCTATTCCCAAGAAAGGTTCCAACCTCTCAAGTTCTGGTTCAAAATCAAGATCATTTTTAACTCTTAATTGGTTTTGAATGTATTATGGCTTTTACAAGATGTGGCAAGTGCGGAGAACTTAGATTTGATAACAAAATTAATCTTTGTGCAAATTGTGGTCATCGAATTACAAAGGTTGCCAAGTCATTTGAGTGAAATCAGATTTCTTTAATGGACTAAATTTTAGAATCACAAATTATCCCCAAGATTGGTTCAGGCATATATGGATTCAAACCTAAAAAATTAATCAAACAATTAATTTTCCAATTTGGGAAATGTGAATATTTTCAAAGTTAATTGAAGTGATAAAAAAGAGAATGAAGAAAAATCAAGATCAGGAGTTCTAGATATAGTTATTATCTAGATTGGAGGAAAATTTGGATATGGGGTTCAAAAAAGGCATTAACAAATGTGTAGAATGTGAAAAGAAAATAAAAGAGAATCCAGATGAAACAGGCATGTGTAGTAAATGTGGTGCAGCAGAAACTCGTATTGAAAAAACAGTGTACAAAGAATTAATCGATGAAGGAAGATTTCCATAACCCGGATTTCTGAATTTTGAAGGTGGCAAAAGAAAGAAACTGTACAAAATTCCAATTCTGTGTTTAAGAGTCTAATTGGAACAAAGATTATTCGGATCTGAACAAATGAGTCCAATTTTTGATGACAGTAATTTTGAAATTATAACACTAAAGTAAAAGAATTCATAATTTGTATCATACTTGAGTAAAATAAGCAAAATGTATAGCTGAATCTCCTTTATGCATCCATTTTCATCCCCAAAAAGGTGGCTGAGTCCTCGTGGATCCATGTCCTTTCTTGGAACAAAGATTAAACTGAAAAATGGCCCAGGTAAGAAACGATTTTACGCATGCCTAATTTCAACAAATAACAAGTGACCTCCATACATAAACTGAATTTTATTGATTTAGAATTACAGAGTCTAAAACAAAACAACCTCTATAGAGAATTGCGATATGGAATTTCTAACGGTTCACAAATTACTATCAATAATAAAAAACTCCTCAACCTATGCTCAAATGATTACCTGGGCATACCGACGACAAAAATGCAAATTAGCCAATTACAGTCAAGCTCTAGGCTGGTGTCAGGCAATGATGAATCATATAAAAAATTGGAAGACAAGCTTGCAAAACACAAGTCACATCAAAACAGCTTAATCTATCCGACAGGGTACATGGCAAATCTTGGAGCAGTTTCAGCTCTAGCAAAAAAAGGAGATTTGATTCTCAGTGACGAATTAAACCATGCAAGTATAATTGAATCCTGTAAACTATCAGATGCCAAAGTTTCAATTTACAAACACAATGACATGGAAGACTTGAATAAAAAATTAAAACATAAAGGAAAAAACAAGTTTGTAATAACTGAAGGAGTATTCAGTATGGATGGTGATCTATCATCGTTAAATCAAATTACAGAGATATCAGAGAAATCAAAAGCAATTACAATTGTAGATGACGCTCATGGGGATTTTGTAATTGGAAGGGACGGAAAGGGAACACCAGATCATTTCAGAGTTGCAAAAAAAATTGATTTGTATATTAGCAGCCTAAGTAAAGGGTTGGGATCATTTGGAGGGTATGTTTCATCACAAAGCAATGTAATTGATTTATGCATAAACAAATCAAAATCATTTATCTACACTTCTGCACTTCCTTCATTTTTAGTAGAATATTCCATGAAAAGATTTGAATCAAACAGAGAAAAACAAAAGAAAAAATTAGAAAAAAACACCAAACAAATCTCAAAAGGATTAAGACAAATTGGCTATGAGATAAATTCCAATACGCAAATAATTCCAATAATTGTCGGAAATGAGAAATCGGCCATGGATTTTGGAAAATTTTTGTTTGATAATGGAATATTTGCACAGCCAATTAGATATCCAACAGTACCAAAGAATCAGGCAAGATTAAGAATTTCAGTCACGGCATGGTTGTCATCCAAGGATATCGAAAAATCACTTGAAATTTTTGAAATAGCTTATAAAAAATTCTACAATTAACGCATAGCGTCAAAGCCACCAAGTGCGGGTGAACCGATAAGTACAGCAAACACAACTGCAATCCCTAAAACTATTCCAACAATAATAAATCGCTTATTCATATCAAAAATAATTACGCCCCAGTTAAAAATTGATTGTGTTTAGATCAGGTAAAGAAGTGGAAGAATGTTTTAAAAGGAAAATCGGGAATTTGTATTATGGCAGACCCAACGATACTTGTGGCATTACTTGCAGGTCTAAGTTCATTTATTGCTCCATGTATTTTACCAATGATTCCAGCTTTTCTTGCATACATATCAGGAACGACAGTTACAGAACTTGGGTCTAAAAATGGAACTGTCCTTTCAATTAATAGATTAAACATAGTACTAAACACCGTATTTTTTGTACTTGGATTTTCAGTTGTGTTTTCCACTCTGGGTGTTTTCATCAATAGTGTTCTTTCCAGTGCAGCTGGTGAATTTACGGAGAGCCTTAACTTTGTGGGAGGGATCATCATTGTTGCTTTTGGCATCTTTTTGCTGTTATCCACCAAAATTCGTTCATTAAATATGGAGAAGAAATTCTTTCCAAAAAATTCAAAGTCAAGTTATCCAATGTCTTTTGTGTTTGGTTTAGCATTTGCAGTAGGATGGACACCATGTGTAGGTCCAATACTTGGGACAATACTTACTTTGGCAGCCACTACCCCATCTATTTCATTTAGTTTACTACTTGCATATTCACTAGGTCTTGGAATTCCATTCATCATGATTGGAGTATTTTTCTCAAGAGCAACAAGAATCATTCGCTCAATGTCAAAACATCTCAAATACTATAATGTAATTTTAGGGACATTCATAATTATTTTAGGAATTTTGGTATTTACAAATCAACTTGCTTATATTGCAAACTTTCCACTTCTTAACGAGTTGGTTTTACTAGGGTGATCATATGAAATCAGAGATAAAGACTGCATTAATTTTAGGAATTATTATTGCTGCAGGGATAGGGATTTTAGGAGTGGTTTTTGCATCACTTGATGAAATAAAGTCGACAAGCGCACTCACAGAAATAGATGCGCTTTTAAAAATTGACAAATCAGGATTCAAGGTTGCCCCAAATTTAGTAGGGATTGCACATTACCTAAACACGACACCAGAAGAATTAACTGAGGAGATAAAGGATAAAGTTGTACTGTATGACATTTGGACATACAGCTGCATCAATTGTGTCCGCACATTACCATACATTACTGCATGGAATGACAAATATTCAGATCAGGGATTGTTAATTGTAGGAATTCATTCGCCTGAATTTGAATTTGAAAAGGATCCAAAAAATGTCGAGATGGCAATTGGCAAATACGGCATCAAGTATCCTGTTGTTTTGGATAATGATATGAAAACATGGAAAGCATTTGAGAATAACTATTGGCCAAGAAAGTACATTGCAGACCATGAAGGATACATAAGATATGATCACATTGGAGAAGGCGACTATCAAAAAACTGAAAAGATTATTCAGCAGCTTTTAGAAGAAAGGTCCAAATCATTGGGAATTGAAATGACAACAAATGCACATTTTGTAGACATTGAAGAGTTTGAACATTCGATGTTTAGGACACCTGAATTGTATTTTGGTTACAAGTTTGCACAAAATAGAAATCAGCTAGGAAGTGAAGAAGGATTTCAGCCAGGAAAAACCATCTCATATTCAGAGCCAGACAACATAGATTTACATAAATTCTATCTAACAGGCGATTGGAAAAATTATGAGGACAGCATGGAGCTAATATCTGAAACTGGAACCATCAAGATGTTATACAATGCAAAGGAAGTAAACATTGTAACAGAAAATGATGCAGAGTTGGAAATATTTTTGGATGGGGAACCAATACCAGCAGAATATGCAGGAAAAGACATCACGTCAGTCAACACACTGCAAGTCACAGAAGCAGGCCTGTACAACATCATTAACAGTGAAAGCAGTGCATCCCATGTGATGGAAATCAATGTGACTGGAGAGGGCTTTCAAATCTTCACATTTACCTTCGGATAGTGTAACCACACCGTCTTGTAACCTCAGTTACAGCACTTGTAAGGACAACTCTGTTAAAAGCAAAAAATTCAATAGAACATAGGAAATTAAAGTATGATCAGTGACTCTTGGAATAAAACAGATGGCGAATCAATAACTCAAAGAGTAATAGGTAAAGTAAAACCAGAGGAACCAATTAAAAATAAGATTAATTTTGCACAAAAAAAGTTGCAGTTTCAAATTTCAAAACTGGAAGTAATTAACGAGAAATTACAGAAAAAACATGACACAATATTTGAAAAAATAGTTAATGCTCAAAGAAACAACAAGCCCAGTTACGCTCAAGCATATGCGGGCGAACTAACACAGGTTAGAAAGATGAAAAACATGGTAGGCGGAGCAAAACTGTCCATGGAACAAGTCAAACTCAGACTAGATACAGTTTCAGAATTGGGAGATGTGGTGGTAACACTTAGTCCATGCATGGCAATCATCAAAGGGCTAAGTCCATCATTGAGTGGAATCATGCCTGAAGCGAATGCGTCAATGGAAGATTTATCACAAATACTTGGGGATGTCATGTCAGGATCATCAGTAGATGTTGTAGACAACATGAACGTGAACACTGCAGCAAGTGCAGACACGTTAGCAATCCTGGAAGAAGCACATAGTGTGATTGCAGGACAAACACAATCAGCAATCCCAGATGTTCCAGATACACTCAAACGACAAATAGTTGAAAGAAAGTCAGATATATTCATCTAGGAAAATCAAAAAATATTTGACAAAATCATGTTGAATGCTATTTTTAATGTAAAAAAATAAAAACAGACTATTCCAAATAACTGAAAGTAATGTATTTGATCCAATTTACCAGGGAAATGTCAGGCCAAGTGACTTGCTCGATGTTTCGTCTATTTATTCATACGATAGCTTTGATGATCTGCAAGAATGATTTTCTTTTATTTCATTTAGAAAATTAGAATTTTGATATTGTTTGTGTAATGTAAATTAAATAAAATTTTGATCCATGTATGATATAACATTTTTAAATTAGAATTTAAGAAATTTTTTGTGTTTAGGAATTACGATGTTGTGAAATGTAAAAATGGTGAACAAATAAGACTAGATAAAAAACCAATTGATCAATTTAGAGCATATTTATTAGAATTAAAAATCAGCGCATCATTAAAAGGACTAGAAAGATTAACACCATAACTTGACATCAATTTAGAAAAGAATCAAAAACACATTAAAGATAATTTTGATCCAGTTATTTCTGATGCTATAATAAAATTTTTGCTTGTGTACATGCCATATTCAACAAATACTCTGATGTCAATATTCTTGCCAGCAGATTGCTACCCTCCAATGATTTCTATTTGAATGGGTTTTATCTCTGTCATATTCTATTCACACTATATTAATTAATAATTATCCTGTGCACAAAACAATACAGGAGTTTCCGATGAAAAATCAAAATACATTTGTTTTTCTTTCTTCGTATGTGCGAATTCTAAAATTGTGATGTTCATTCTATTTCCAAAAATACTGGTCTATGATCACTTGGGTCTCGTTGTCTTCCTTGAGAATTTGTATCAATTTCTGATTCAAACTCATCATGTAAAATTCCAGATTTTGAAATAGAATCTTTCAATGCAGGAGAGACTAGAATGTGATCAAGTAACAATGGTCTGTTGTTAATATTATCGACAAAATCATTAAAGACTGCAGTGTATAGTTTGTCTGCTGGTACTTTATCCAAAAATGTGTGTTTGAGTTGCAATGAAGGATAGTAGGTACTGCCTAGGAGTATGTCCGTAGTATTGTGTGTGACATAATACCTTTCAAAGTAGTCGATTCCAGGCCCATCATTAAAATCACCAGTAACGATAATTTTTTTTCCAGGGTCTTGCTCTAGGAGTTCATCAAGATAGATTCTCAACCGCATTGACTCAGCTGAAATTCTACGCCTGTTTTTTACTGCATCTTTTACAAAACCTGGCCTCTTCACAGGATCATTCCATCTACTTTTACCCTCATGAACATACTTTGATTTTGTATGCAGGATCACAATACGATATTCTTGATTGTTATATTTTCCATCTAAAATTAAAGGTAATCTTGTAAAATCATAACTATCTAGATTAAGGTCACCATCTACATCTACTTCCCATACATTTTCAAGTTCTTTTGATGCGTCATCTGAGGCTAAATCTGCCTCTTTGAATACGCCTGATTTTTTTACAAGGGCATAGATTTTTTGGGCGCCCCCATCAATTCCTCCATGTACATCAAAGAGAGTATTGTTATTTTCAGAAAGATATGTTTGAACAAACAATTCCATTTCTTTAATGCTGCTTGGTCCTTCTTCAATTGTAATTACATCCGGGTTAGAAGATAAGATGACATTTGACACTCTTTTTGCAAGAGCATCAACACTTGTAATTCCAGAATATGTATCCTTGAATCCTATTTTATTTCCGTTAACAAACCAATTATTCATCCATTGAATATTCCAATTTACAAACCTCATAATTTATTGTATTTGGATGTTAATATTTAAGTGGTTTTTAATTTATTTTGTAAAAAGTTAGCTGCAAAAATAATTTGCGATGTCGCAATTCCCAGTTCCAAGTGGATGGGATTCACCCACTAACATGGGCATTTTGGGCGCATCTATTGAACCACACCTGATTATGATACTAACTTGTCTTTAGAAAAATTTCATTCTATATATCCATTAAAAAAATCTAATTTTTAATGATAAAATTTATGCATAATTTTTAAAATAGAAATGTAAACATCCAGTTAGCAGATCCTACTAAGGCAGGAGAAGAGAAGCCTGCCTAGGAGTCAACCCCATCTTTTCTCCTTTTGATTCTAACTCCTTTACCAAATCAATGAATGCCCAAAGCCTGCCAACAATAAAATCATAGTTTAATGGTTCGTAAACCTTGAGGAGTTCATCAGTATCTTTCAAATGAGTGTTCAATTTATTTATAATCTCATCAGACGGATACATACTTGTGTTAGGTTCCTGTAAACTATCAACAATTTTAATTAAATTACCAACAAGCATCTTAAATGCATCTCTTTTGCCTTGTTCTAGTAACGAGGATATAGTACGTTTCGAGTAATCGGCCCATTTATCTGAAATTGAATCCTTTTTGTCATTTTCATTATTAGTTAGTTCTACTCGCATAATCTTTTCAATTGTAAATTCGCCTGTTAACAGTTCCAAGTACTTTCTAGGTTTATCACCACGAGACTTGCTTTTACCTGGTTTACTAAGTAGAACTCTAAGATTGTTCTCTATTTCCTTTTGTTTTTTCTCGTTTACTGGGTTATTTTTTACAATGTCAATTAGTTTTATAGCTAAATCGGCATAATCATTTACTAAATTTGCTACCTTTTCTTCATACTTTGTTTTATCATGAAACATGATGTCATTTTTTCTATTTAGTTGTCCATCATGATCTTGTGGAACAGGTGTTTCTTTGGTTGGCCACACATTAGCAATGTAGACATCAAGATTTGGAACAATCTGACTATTTTGTTCACCAACACTTACTATTTTGCTATGAAGTGCTTCAAGACCTATTTCTGCTTCTGCCTTTTTTACCCAATAACTTTGATGTGCATTTATGAGTTCTCGCAATGGAGTGTTACTTAGATATTGTCCATCCCAAAAGTAACGTGTATTTGAATTATCGTTAGAATTTTTTGTTGTGCTGGATTTTATTTCTGTATAATCATAGTGAATTGGTACAGATGAACTTGCCATCACATGATCGAGTTTGATGCCTTTAGGATATTCGATTGTAATAGATTTATCATCTCCATACTCTGTTTTCCATTCAAGTACGGGTTTTCCTTTGTCTTTTACTATGTTACCATCTATTTCTTTAATTTTTGGATAACTATCAAATGTCACTGTTGTACCTGTTTCAACATCAATGCTAACTACAAGAAGTCTTGGTTGAACATCTTCTGATTTTGTTTTTATGGGATGTTCTTTGTCGTTCCAATATTTTTCTCTTATTATATTTTTTAGCGGTTCGTTGGAATAATGAGCCCAGGACAAAACGGGGTTATCTAAAAGGGAATCAAAGAACTTGGTATCTGGCGTGAATGATGGCTTGGAAAAGACATTGATTGCTCCATATGCTTTTAATTGTTTTACAGAATAATGCCTTCTAGCAGCCTCAGTTGTAGCAGCATTAGGAACAAGACCATATGTAAAATTCCACCAATGCTCAAACAAGGAAGATTCTACTGTTGTTAGAGTCGAAGTATCTTCTGTCCAAAAATTTTCTAGCATTTCTGCTGAACCTTTCCAACTTTCCTTATTGCTGATATTTTCTATGTCTTTTTTTCTTTTTAATACATAACTTAGCAATATTGCAGAATTTATGGATCCAATAGAAGTACCAGCTAATATGTCAAATACATTCTCTTTATCCTTAATTTCTTTGTAGATCCAATCGTAGAATACCCTGTAGACTCCAGCCTCATATGCACCGAGTGCTGCACCGCCTTGAAGGACAAGAGCCCTTTGTTTGTCTAGTATGTTGTTTGCCACTAGACTGATGATCACCACAATCTTGTTTAAAACAATTTGGACTCAAAATAGAAAAAGCAGTTTTATGAACAAGCTGACGTGTATCGATATAAAGTATTCACGAATTAATCAATGCCTCCAAAAATTTTAAAAAATCCTACTGGAGGCGAGTTTTGTTAAACTAGTTTGATACTCTCAACAATTCCATGTGATTCGTCCTCATTTTGAGGATAGAAATGGATGCAGACAGGTGTGAAAGTTAGATTTTAAATAATTCTTTTGCATTTTCACAATAATTAAACAATCTTGCTCCCGCAATTATTCTGCGTAGATTGAGTTTTATCACTAATGCTTTTCTTGCATCATAGAGTTTTGTAGCAACTCCTAAACGTCTATGATTTGGGTGTGATGACACATCAGCTCCATACAGTGTATCGCCATTAGGATTATGAATTTTTGAACATTTTCCCCTTAGTTGTATTTTAATAGTTTAATACAGTTTTGAGAATAGTTCTAGATGGGTAATGAAAATGATTATGCTCAAATTGGGAAATGGGAAATAATAAAACCTCAATTCAAACATCTACCTGTTCATCTGGCTCTACTTCATACAGGTGAAGTCTTGGCTTTTGGCGGATCTGCAAATGAAAAAGAAATGCAAGGAAAGTGGTATCTTCCGGAAATATTTGTGCCAAATTATTCTGATCATAATATTGGTACACTAAAGGAAATCTCTGACGTCGGAATAGAAGGTGATTTGTTCTGTGTAGGACATGCCTATATGCCTGATGGCAAACTATTTCTTGCTGGTGGCACCTACAGGTATGATGGATTTTTCAATCTAGAAATGACATTTCCGCCATTTTCAGGATTGGAACAATCGTACGTTTTTGATCCTATGGATCATAGTTGGACCAGACTCCCAAACATGAAACATGGAAGATGGTATCCCACATGTGTTATGTTGGAAGATGGAAGTATCGCAACATTTGCAGGGCTCACAAAATGGCCACCATGGTTAATTCTAAATCATCATGAAATTTGTAAAAAAGATGGAGACCAATACATCTGGAAACATATGGATGGTGCCAACAAATTCCTTCCGTTATATCCCAGAATTCACCTCATGCCAAATGGAGAATTATTTTATTCTGGATCTTACAATACGCACATGACCTTTCCTTTCTCGATGTATGGGTTTAATATTGGTGTGTTTAAGCCAGGAGAAAAAGGTTGGAAAAAAATTCCCAACCCAAAAAATATGCACAGGCAAGAGGGTTCCAGTGTTTTACTCCCAATTAATCCTCCTTATGATGAGTGGCAGGTGATGCTTATGGGTGGTGGTGATACTGTAGGCAATCACATTACAAACAAAACAGAAATCATAAAATTTGATTATAACTCTAAAAAAATTCCTCAGTTTGAAGAATACAAAAACATGATACATGATAGATATTATGTCTATGCTGTAATTTTGCCTGATCAGAATATTTTCGTCGCAGGAGGAAAAGGAGGACACATGGATCATCATCATGGAAATCAAGGATGTCTTGATGAGTCTACAGGTAATCCAAAGCATACCGATGATGCAGTGATGGACGCAGAGATGTTCATAACCAAAGAAGAAAGATGGGTCAAAGTTGCAAAAATGTCCGTTGACAGATTATACCACTCTAATGCAATTTTGTTGCAAGACGGAAGTGTGATGACTGCTGGAAGTAATCCATCAAGAAAGTGTTTTGAAAAGAGAATTGAAATCTACAAACCTTCCTATTTCTTTAAGGGGAAACGGCCCGAAATTACAACTTCTCCCTCAGAGATAAAATATGGAAAATCATTTGAAATTGAAACTTTGGATGCTAAATCTATTGAATCAGTTGCAATAATACATCCATCAAACACCACTCATTGCCTTAATCCTGAACAACGATACATCGGTCTGGAATTTGAAACAAATGACAATATCTTATCCGTAAAAGTACCTGAAAACAAAAGTCTTGCACCTCCTGGATATTATATGCTTTTTATCTTAAATTCTGAAGGAATCCCGAATGTTGCTCCATTTGTATTGCTGTTATAATTATGATGTTTTATTCTCAAAAATCCATGTAGTTTATTTTGATTTCTTAGGTACAAAACTATGTTCAAAATATGGGTCAGAACTTTATTGTGGTGTAACCGGTCAGGTTCGTTTTTCTAAAAAACTGCTGAAGTGTTACTTTTCATCCATTAATTAGATAATTAATAGAAATTAATCTAATTCTAAAAATTAAACCCGTTCATGTTTTTTTAGTTCTTACACGTGGGTCTGAAAACTACTTGCCTAACTATAACCCCAGTACAACATGTTTGGGGATATAGTTAAGGCGTAGTATTTCATACCCACGTGCAAATGTTAAACATATTAGCAATTCTAATTGTAAAAAAATGACAGACTTTTGACGATCACTAACAAGACAATAAAAGAATTACTGCCACTATCTTTTAATTCCACTCCTGCAGTTAGTATAAGAAAAGAAAACGAAGTATGGGTTGCGACAAGTATGTTGATTCACTACTTGGAATCATTTACCGATTCCCTTGTGGTGACAGAAGAAAATGAAAAGCCAATTGGAGTGATTGGCGGCAGAGAAATAATTGAGAATGTTTTTAGAGATCCCTCTTCAAACTTTTTTGATAACACAACAGTGGAGGAAATTACTGACAAAAATTTGGTAATTCTATCATGTGAAACAACTCTGGGAGAGCTACTCACCACATGGAAGAAGACTAGACGTGCATTTTCCATCATCCCAAATGATTTGGGTGGATACTCTGCAATATCTGGAAGAAAGTTACTTGAAATTGGCGCTAACTGTGTTACTGATTTGACCGTATCTGAATTGCCTAAAAAAGAAATAGTCACCTTTGAACAAAATAGTACGATAAAAAACATCATAAGTTTGATGCTAGAAAAAAATACAAGAAAACTGCTTCAAAAAGACACTGATTATTTCATAAGTGATCGACTGTTAATTCAGAGCATAGCGCAAGAGTATAATTTTTTTAGAAACGTAAAATTTTTGGAACGTAAATTTGAGGAATCATTCAAACTTGAAAAGATTAAGAAAATTTCCAAGGATGTAAATCTGGCAGATATTTCAAAAAGCATGTATGCCATGATGCATCCTTACGTTATGTATGGAGACCAGGTGATCACTCCATGGGACATCTGTATGGCTTTGCAATCTGACAGAATAGAGTTTCTTGGATGAGACACAATACAATCATTTGTCGGCAAAAACACGATATATGACATCAGAATTACTTGAGGTGTATGTCCAATCCTTCACATTCTTTGTAATGTCTGCAAACACTTCCTGCACGTTTGGATG
>JAOTSS010000095.1 GCA_029864805.1 Candidatus Nitrosopumilus sp.
CCAAACGAAGCATTTACTGTTTTTGCAGCAGACAAGACTGAACCGGGTGCGTTTAACTATCCAATTTACAGAATGTTTGTTGATGCACTAAGCAACACAGGGTTAATCGTAAACAAAAGTTTGGCAAGCGGTGTAAAGATGAACATTATGGATGTAGAGGAAGGAAAGGTTGCAGAACTAGCACTATGGGAAGATAAACCAACAATCGAGGCTGCATTAATGTATCCAGGACGATATGTAGTGGATACAGTAACCACCAGAGACGGCGAGCCAATCCTTGCAGCATCAACTGATAGACTGCACAACATTGCAGGAACATATGTTGGAAAAGATGATCCAATTTTGCTGGTCAGAACACAAAAGAACTTTCCGGCAACAGAAGAAGTAGGAAGCGTGTTTAACAACCCACACTACGTCGCAGGAAATACCAGAGGAAGTCACAATATGCCATTGATGCCAGTAAAGCTAAACTCTGCTGCAACAATCAACTTTTGCATTCCAATTGTAGAAGCACTAGTCTTTAGTATGCATAATGGCAAGTTCACAGGACCATTTGACGGATTTTCAACGCCGGACTGGGATTACATCAGAGAGATCGCCACAAAGAAGGCACTTGCAATTAGAAGCCAAGGATTCATTCATCCTGCAACACTGGTACCATCAGAACTGGAATATGCAGAAGGATACAGGGCAAGGATGAACGTGCTTGAAGAAAAGATGAAGCCAATGGAAGGGGCAGGCGGCAACACTTCAGGTTCAGAGAAGAAAGAAAACTACGAAGATCCAGACTAGTTGAATTTAATCTTGAAAATTGTAGGAAATAGTTAAAAGGAAAAAAGTGTTCTTTAAAATTAGGTAATGAGTAGTTTTCAAAAAATCTTTGATTGGAAAACATATATTTTTACTGCATTAGCAGTGATATCGTTTTCAAATTTCGTAGTCGTTTTATTTGGACATACAATACCAGGAATTTTTATGACATTTTTCAAAATAGCTGGAGAGTATGTGATTTTAGGAACAGTACTCATTTTTGCACTCACATGGCTTCTTAAAGCAAGACCGCATAATCACCCCAAAGAATATTTAGTTGTAGTATTTGATGTATTTGGAAAAAAAAATCAAATTGATGGTATTAGAACAAAATTCAAAACACATGATGTTGCATGGAGTTTTATGAAACAATATAAGAAATCATATCCGCTATACAACTTTGCGCTAGTCTCAGAAATTCCAAAGTCAGACAAGCCAACAATTTATAGATACATCTAGATTATAATCAAAAAAATTAAAGATACATCGCGTCTACCTTCACCTTTCCACAACCAAACAATGGGTGATTTCTACATATCGCTTTAATACAAATATTTCATATTCTTTGTATGTATTGTAATGATTTCAAGTGTAATGTATGTGATCTGACATTCAAAGACGAGTTGATATCAGACATCCACAATAACATTCAGTCTATCAAGAAAAAAAAGAAAATTGCATGAAATAGTCACTTACTATAGCATAACATATTTCTAAACAATCTAATTTTATTTCTCAATGTTATACATCCTCAGTGCAGGGGATCATAATCAAAGGCAAGGGTTGTCTGGACTTTCAATCAGATGTCAACAAGTCGAGACTCAGGGTTGATGAAAAGATTTCAGAGATCATGCAGTATTAGATCATCATGGAAAGAAATAGAAAGGAATATCCTCACCATAGTTTGTTTAATGTAGGGGCAAAAAGAAAAAACATTCAGACATCCATTGAGTGACACAAATTTTCAATCAAAGAAGCAAACAAAAAAGATATCCCTCCAAAAAATTATAGGGTTGGCAATAATCATGTTTTTTTCAGCAATTGTGTTCTACTCGTCTGTCATTTCTCCTGAAACAGGCGAAAAAATACTATACGGCAAACATCCTCCTGGCAAGAGTGTAACAAACCTAGAATATAGTGAAATTATTCTCTCAGGTAATTACATGTGTATGGAATCTGCATCATCAAAAGCAAATGGAATTCTTCCTAATTTTGTGGAAGAATTTAACAAATGCAACACACAATGAAAGCCACAACATCTAAGAAATAGCAGATCAAGTGATTTTTCCACTAATCTCGTTTTGATGCGTTCAGATCATTCAACATTACGACAGCACCTAAACCTTGACATTCATATCATCGGCCGTTATCATTTTTGCATGAACCTCACAGTACCATATGATGTTTCTACAAAACGGCTTTGAGTCTTTCCCACAAAAATAAGATCGCAGCATCTCAACAGATCCTTCGGCGTTGCAATAGTGGCATTGCAGATCAAGAATAATGATTGGAGGAAGATAAGATATAGGAGAGTTATTGGGAAAACAACATGGCTACTCAAAAATGATTCCCACTTATAGTCAGGCCATGAATAACAGATCATGTATTTTGGTAACCTCTGGATAATTGAAATCCACCATAGTCCCTCAAGGATTATAATTATAATCACAATCACTATGATATCAAATTATTCGTTTCACGAATTTCTCCAAGAATGATGAGATTGTAGTTATTAGAAAATAAAAGGAATTACAAGTTTTCCATAGAATAATTGATTTCAGGAATCTCATCGAACTGTGAACCGATATAATTTCCCAGCATGCCAATTTTTAATCCCGTCTGAATGCATCCGTGAATTGACAACTCTAGGTAATTCCCATGAAGATTGAACGTGTCCGGAATAGATTTGTAACTGACATGATCTTATCATAACTTCAGAGTATTAAATGAAAACTATCGAATGTGAAGATACATCTAGATTCAGACTTTTATTCAGGATTACGTAGAGAAATAGATGGAGTTTTCTATTTTAGCTGATTCTTTCTATAAAATGGAATCTACTAGAAAGAGATTAGAATTGACACAATTTCTAGTGGATTTGTTTGAAAAGACACCTAACGAAGTTATTTCAAAAATAGTGTATCTCATACAAGGAAAACTAAGGCCGGATTTTGAGGGAATTGAGTTAGGAGTTGCTGAAAAACTTGCAATTAGATCAATTTCAAAGTCATCAGGAATTCCAATTAAGAGAATCGAGGATGAATATAGAAAGGGAGGAGATCTAGGACATGCCGCATCAGTGATATTAGAGCAGAAAACACAGACAACATTTCTTGTAGAAGACATCACAGTAGAAAGAGTCTATGAAACATTATTCAAAATTGCCAAGTTAGAAGGTTCTCGCTCACAAGACATGAAGATGAAGTACATATCGAGTTTACTAAATGACGCAAATCCGTTGGAAGCAAGTTATATTTTAAAAATTTTGTTGGGAACTTTGAGATTGGGAATTGCAGAGAATACGGTAATGGATGCATTAGCAATAGCATTTTCAGGAGATAAAAACAATAGAAAAATATTACAACATGCATACAATGTCTCCAGTGATTTAGGAAAAGTTGCTGAAACTATTGTCACCAAGGGCATTGAAGGAATTGAAAAATTTGAAATAATTTTGTTCAATCCAATTAGACCAATGCTTGCCGACAGAGTGAAGAGTGAAAAAGAGGCAATTGAAAGAATGGGAAATCAATTTGCAGTAGAATACAAATTAGATGGGGAAAGAGTTCAACTCCACATAGAAGGAGAAAAAGTAGTATTGTTTTCTAGAAGTCTAGAAAATATTTCAAGTTACTATCCAGATATCATAGAAAAAATTCCTAAAACAATTCAAGTAGATAACATCATACTAGAAGCAGAAGCTGTCGCAATGAATGAAAATACAGGAGAGTTTCTACCATTTCAAGAATTAATGCATAGAAGAAGGAAATACAAAATAGAAAAAGCAGTTACACAATATCCAATCACAGTTAACTTGTTTGATATTTTATATTATAATGGAAAAAGTTGCTTGGAATTAAGCTATAAAGAGAGAAGAGAAAAATTAGAAAAAAGTGTAAAAGAAAATGATTTTGTGAAATACATTCCCATGAATATCGTTAAAGATGAAAACGAGATCGAAGATTTTATGGAAAATAGCATCAATGCCGGAAGTGAAGGTTTGATGTTAAAGATGCTGGACAAACCATATCAAGCAGGTTCGAGAGGAAGTTACTGGCTAAAATTAAAACGAGAATATCAAAATGAATTAGGAGATAGTTTAGATCTTGTGGTAATAGGAGGATTTTTTGGAAAGGGGAGAAGAACAGGTAATTATGGAACACTGTTGTTAGCAACATACAATGAAGACGAAGACACATTCCCAAGTATTTGTAAAGTAGGAACAGGATTTTCAGACGAATCTTTGGATCAATTATATCAGATTTTACATCCAAAAGTTACAATCAAAAAAAACCCACGCATCATAAGTGAGATGGAAGCTGATGTATGGTTTGAGCCAGAGTTAGTCATAGAAGTGGTTGCGTCAGAAATCACACTCAGTCCAATTCACAAAGCTGCTAAAGATATGATAAGAAAAGGAGCAGGTCTTGCATTGAGATTTCCAAAGTTTACTGGAAAGATTAGAGTTGAAAAAGCAGTTGAAGATGCATCAACTAATGAAGAAGTAATCACATTATACAAAGGGCAAAAAAAAGTGGCA
>JAOTSS010000049.1 GCA_029864805.1 Candidatus Nitrosopumilus sp.
ATTTTCCCATACTTCGTCACCCTTAGGGTTCATTCTCCATTCTCTCAAAACGTTGGAATGGTTTTAAAAGTGTTATCGGGAAATGATTGTCTTGACTTTTTTGAGATATTCAGACATTAAAGAGTCTAGTTTCTCTTGACTTTCAGCTTCTGCATAGATTCTAACTATTGGTTCTGTCCCACTGGGTCTGACCATTACCCAGCTTTTAGTATCAACTGAAATTTTGATCCCATCTGTCATATCAGAACTTGGAAACTCTTCTTTAAGAGAGTAGATTAACTCTGTCACTTTTTTAGGAGGACATGATACCTTGTCTTTTGTGGTAAAGGAAGAAGGTAAAGAGGAAATCTCATCTGATAATGATTTTCCAGAAGTTGCCAAAAGATCAAGCATCAATCCTAAAGTCATACAACCATCTCTAACTTGATTGTATTTTCCATACATGAATCCACCATTTTCTTCAAATCCAATTAGAGCACCAATAGGAACCATCTTCCTAGAAACTTCAACACTTCCAACTTTTGTTCGGATAACTTTGGAATTAAACTTCTCAGCAATTTTTTCAATATTAGATCCTGAGTTCAAACAAGTTACAACCAAAGAGTGAGGATTCTTCTTTAAGATATGCTGAGTTAGTACAAGTGCAGATTTGTCACCACTTAAAATGTCACCATTATTGTCACAGAATATACTTCTATCACCATCACCATCAAATGCAATTCCTATATCTGCATTGTTTTCAATCACAGTCTTTGAAAGTATTGAAAGGTTTTGTGGTGTTGGTTCTGAACCACGTCCGGGAAAATTTCCATCAATATTTTCATTTATAAGAAATGTTTCACATTGTAATTTTTTACAGAAATCCGGTGCAGATACTGCCTGTGCGCCGTTTCCTAAATCTAAAACAACTTTAAACTTTTTTGATTCTATTAGTTTAGAATCAATATGAGATAAAATTCCATTCAGATAAGTCTCAATGGTTTGCTTGTCTGTTCCAGTATCACCCAATTTTGAAGGGTTTGTGATCCAACTTTTTTTCAAGTAGATATCTTCGATTATTAATTCATCTTCTCGTGAAATTTCGACACCATCTTTTGCGGCAGGCTTAATGCCATTGTATTGTGGAGGATTGTGAGATGCAGTAATCATAATTCCTCCAGAATATCCTAAACTTTTTACTGCAAATTCAAGACACGGTGTTGGAACAATTCCTGCAATATTACAATCAATTCCAATTGAGTTTAGAGCCGAACTAATAACCTTGCAAATTATTGGACTTGATTTTCGCCCATCATATCCAATTAATACAGGCCCTTTTGCAAAATAAGTTCCAATAGCCAAAGTCATATCATGAATAAATTTCAAAGTGAGGTCTTCAGAGAATACTCCACGAATTCCATTAGTTCCAAAAAATTTTGCCATTCCATTATTCAATAATAGATAAATTTGTGTTTAATGGCAAAGTCGTTGCGGGAGTCGCCCAGCCTGGTCAAAGGCGTAGGGCTTAGGACCCTATCTCTTAGGAGTTCGTGGGTTCAAATCCCACCTCCCGCATCATTTTGATTTCTGTGAATGATTAATAATAAGAAAATCTTCACCAAACAAAGTTATGAAAAAAACAGTGGTTGGAATCACAGTTGTAGGCAAAGATAGAGAAGGAATTGTAGCTACATTTACTAATTTTGCATTTTCAAGAGGTGGAAACATAGAGAAAGTGAATCAAAATGTAATCAAAGGTCTTTTTGGAATGTATCTGGAAGTATCATTCTCAAAATCACTTGATGTGAAGGAATTTGATTCAGAGATTCAAATCTTAGGTAAAAAAGAAAAGATGGATGTAAGTACGCATCATGAAACTAATTCACAGAAAAACATTGCAGTATTTGTAACAAAGGAACCATTATGCCTTGAAACTATTCTTAAAAATGCAGAATCTCTGAAAGGAAAAATATCAGTAATAGTTGGTACTGAAGAGACATTAGAACCATTAGCAAAGAAGGCAAACATTCCATTTGTTTCATTAGAAGAGAAGAATCAAGAGAAAGCAGAAGAGAGGATTATTCAGATCTGTAAAAAATATGATATTGATTTGATTATACTTGCAAGATACATGAGAATTCTTAGTCCTAACTTTGTTTGGAGATATCCAAATAGAATCATTAACATTCATCCATCCTTATTGCCTGCATTTCCAGGCGCATTAGCATATGCTCAGGCATTTGAGAGAGGCACAAAAATTGTTGGCGTGACTTCACACTACGTTACAGAAAACTTGGATCAGGGGCCAATAATATTTCAGGATTCCTTCAAGGTAGATCCTAACGATACGCTTGAAAAAATAAAAGTAAAAGGGCAAAAACTCGAAGCAGACACACTACTTAAAGCAACAAAGATGCATCTAGAAAACAAACTTGAAGTTCGTTGGAGAAAGGTTCACATCAAATCTAAGTGAATTAAATGATAGAAATCAAATCTCAGTTCGATCCAAATCTTAGAAAATTAATTTTAAAGAAAAAACAAATTGCAGTAATTCCAGTTGGATCAATTGAGCAACATGGTCCACATTTGCCAGTGTCAACTGATACAGACATTGTAACAGAAGTCGCAAAAAGAATCTCAGAAAAAAACGGATTTTTCCTACTTCCAACAATTACCTATGGAGTTTCATTCGAGCATGCACCATTTTTTAATCTAAGTATTAGAGAATCAACTTTGCGTACAGTTCTTTCTGATTTGTGTACATCATTATTATCAAATGGTATCAAAATAGTTTTTATAATTAATGGACATCATGGAAATCTAAAACCAATAAAAAATATAGATGCCAAACTAAAGAAACTCTCAAAAAACAAGATTAAGGTTTTCCCGTTATCTTATTGGCATTTTATGAAAAGGGATTTTGATCATGCAGGGTTTGTTGAAACATCACTAATGCTTGCAATCTCAAAAAATGTTAAAATGAATTTAGCTAAAAAAGGACTAATCACAGACAAAATGACTAAACAACAAATCCAAAAACTTGGAAAACTTGCAAATCAATCATTTCCAAAAGCTACTAAAAATGGAATTTGGGGGAATCCAACAAAAGCCACAAAGAAAGATGGGCAAGCAATTTTAGATGAAATCATCAATAATCTATCAAAAAGGTGTCAAACTTGCCTTACTGGGCACGAATCATAATTTTACCAATGGAAATTTAATATAACGCCTCGATATCCAAGTCAATAAGTGATTATAGATGTCCGTTGATATGGCAGTAAAAGTATTGGATGAGAGTATCAATCAAGTTGTATTGATAAAGCTCAAAGGAAACAAAACCATTAGAGGCATGCTTCTAGGTTTTGACCAACATATGAACCTGCTACTCGATTCTTCAGAGGAAATTCCTGCTGAAGGCGATTCTAAAAGCCTTGGAAGCATTGTAGTTAGAGGAGACAATGTCGTTATGATTTCACCTCCACCAGCACAACATTAGGTGATTTAGATGACTAAAGGCACAACTTCTATGGGTGGTTTTACAAAGAAAAAAGTCCACATCAGATGTAGACGATGTGGTAAAAACTCACTTCATAAACGTCACCACCAATGTGCAAGTTGTGGATTCCCAGAGGCTAAACGCAGAAAATATTCTTGGATTAAATGGTACACATAGATGCAAGAAATTGCTTTAATTCTTAGTTCATTAGCAGGTGTTGCTACTGCTGCGGCAGTACGTAAAATGCCAAGAGACAAAAATCAGCTACTTAGTCTTGGTGCCAGTTCACACATTAAAAATCAAATGAATTCTCTGAAAATTGAAAAAGATATTCTCACCAAAACAATTTCAAGACTGTATCAAGCAGACGTGGAATTTTCTAAAATTCAAAAAGACAAATTGCTACTCAAATACCAACATCAATTAGGAATTGTTTTAGCAAAGCTAGAAAAACTAGAACAAGCAAGCAAGCATCCAGACTTGGGTCCAGTTGGAGATGGTTTGATTACCTTGATGGATCAAAAACTATCAAAACTAGATGAACGATTGTATGAGTTATCATCAAAGATTGTAACTTCTAAAGGTGAGACAGAAAGTAAAGAAATCAAGAAAGATACAAAACAAAATATCCCAGGGTCTTTCAAAAAAACATTCAACTTTGAAATCCCAAAAGAGACAGATCCAAAAACAATTGAAATTCCGGCAACAAGATCTAAAAAATCATTTGAATTAACTACATTAACAAACATATCAAGAAATGAACCAAAGTTTCCACTATTCGAAAAGGAAGAAAAACAAATTGTAAAACCAATGCCTCAACCAAGAGTAATGAAAACAGAACTAATCAAACCTAAAGAAGAAATAGTGGAAGAGATTATTCAATCAAAACCCAAAGTTGAAGATAAAATTGAGATTATTCAATCAGTTGAACCAAAACCAGAAATAAGTTTTAAAACTAAACCAGATATTAACAAAGAAGTAGCAAAAATTACAGAACACAAGGCACTACCAGAACCAGAAAAGCCAAAGACTACATTAGATGATGACTTTGATGATGATACTGATGATTTAGATAAAATCAAAGGGAATATCATGAGAGTTTTATCAAAGCTTGATCAGGCAGAGGTAGAGTGATTGTCCTACGATAATGCCATTGTGGCATTGTCAAATGATGCATTAAAGTTAGTTAAAGACAACTATATCATTGGATTAGGTAGTGGAAGAGCAGCCACTACACTTGTAAAATCACTGGGAAAATTAATCAAACTTAAAAATTACAACATTGTAGGAATTCCAACATCTTTGCAAATCAAATTGATTGCAGAGAAAGTAGGCATTACACTTGTCGAGGCTGATCATGTTAATCATATCGATATTGTATTTGACGGAGCAGATCAAATTGACTCTCAAAAATATGTAATCAAAGGAGGAGGAGGTGCGCTATTGCGAGAAAATATTTTGTTTAGTCTTGCAAAAAAGGTCATTGTCATAGCAGATAGTACAAAATTTGTAAAAAATTTCACTAGAAGCGTGCCAGTGGAAGTTCATCCACTTGCAAGAAACTCAGCAGTTAGATCAATTGAAAAGTTAGGTGGAAAGACAGAATTACGTTCACTTGATAGAGGATATCCATTCTTTACAGAAAATGGCAACATAATTTTAGATTGTGATTTTGGAACCATAAAAAATCCCAAAACTCTTACTCAAAAAATCAAACAAACCACAGGAGTTTTAGAGTCAGGTATTTTTCTGAGAAAACCAGATATAATTTATAGAGCCAAAACAGGTGGCAAATTTGATATTCTCAAATAGAGAGTAATCAACAATTTTTGTATTTTACATAATTACTAATAAATGACATAATGTCATAAATATGACAACATTAAAATATTAAAAATATCAAATTCTCGACAATGCAAATTGCAACTTTTCAGTCAGATGAGATTCAATCAAAACCCAAATCAGAAAGACAGATTACATATTTCTGTAGATTATGTCGACAATACAAAATAAAAACAAGAAAAGCTCATCTACAAAATTACCATAATGCAAATAGAGATACCGTAACTAAAAGAAGCAATAATGATCTAGTGGAGGTAATTTTTATAGAATCAAAATAATTTTTAAAAAATATAAAAAATTATTGTACAGAGACTGATTTTTTTGTCTGTATTTTTGTTGGTTTTGATTTGGGCAGTGTGATATCTAATACGCCATCTGTGAGTTTTGCCTTTGCTTGTCCAGAAACTACTTTTTCTGAGAGTGGAAGTGTTCTGAAATAGGAAACTTGGCTGCGTTCCTTTCTAAGATAGTTCTTTTTCTTATCTTCAGATTCTTCTTTGTGTTCTGCAGAGACTTCTATGGAGTTATCAGTTACCTTTAGCTTGATATCTTTTTTATGAACCCCTGGAACATTCATCCTTACTCGAAATTGCTTTCCCTCATCAATAACATCACATGAAGTTTCTTGCATATTTGGAAACCTAGGCATGGGGATTGTGGGGAATGATGAAAATGATTTTTCAAGATCCCTTCTAAAATTGGCAAATGCTTTATCCATTTCTTCCCAACTAGAATGCCACGGAGATATTCCATGTGATTCTTTCTTTGGCACTTTTTTAGTAACCATAGCAAACTATTTCTTTTATGTTACTTAATGTATAAACTTGATTCTCAATATTGAATCTAAAATTGTACATAAAATTTTGTTCTAATTATTTTTTGCCAAATTTTCCCAATAAGGGAACAAAGACATAATGTGACTCGTTTTTAATTTCAATAATTCCTTTTCTAGTCTTTTGTAACAGTATTAATGATTGAGAAGAGTCACCTACTGGCGCAATTAATAATCCACCATCTGCTAATTGATCAAGTAATGGTAAAGGGATTTCAGTGCAAGCTGCAGTAATCATTATTCTATCATATGGTGAGGCTTTAGAATATCCAATACTACCATCACTCAAAATCATATTGACATTGTTTATTCCTAGTTTTTCTAAATTTTCTTGTGCAAACTTTACAAGTTCTGGTTTAATTTCAACAGAATAGACAGTTCCTTGACCTACCAGGTAGGAAAGAATAGCAGTTTGCCATCCAGAGCCAGTACCAATCTCAAGTACTTTCTGTCCTTGTTTAACATCTAGCCACTCAGTCATTCTCGAAACTACTGCGGGTTGAGAAATTGTTTGATTTTTTTTGATTGGGAGGGGTTCATTGTAATACGCATAGTCTAATTCTGATGATGGAACAAATTCATGTCTTGGAATATTTCTAAATGCATCTTCTACTTTTTTATCATTAAGGAATCTAGAATTTTTTAAATAATTAATCAAGTCATTTAATGCAGTTTGATATTTTTTTTCAATGGATTTTTTTCTCAATTAATTTAATTGGTATTTTTTACAATTAAAACACTCGGTAAAATCTTCTAAATGATTTTAAATTCAGGGTTTTATTTCAGAACTATCATGTCTTATAGAATTCATAAATTCGGGATGTTCTAACATCAATATGATCATTTGTTGGTGTAAATCTTCATCATTCATTATTGCGCCAAGCATGGGTTCCATCAATTGTTCTGACATCTGTCCCATGTGTGATGGGTTTTTTATCATAAGCCTATGCATATCGGTACTTATTCCAGAAGAAACCCACATCTGATGCATCATATCCATCATTCTGTCTGAATTTACAAATCCCATAGAATGAGAATTAGAATGCGTTTGGTAATTTGGACACCATAAACATGCAGCACCATGCATTTCAGAGTTTGTCGCAGAGTGATGAACTGAATCCATCCACGCCGAATGCATTTTTAGAGAATTTTCCATGTTAGGATGATTTTTCATTGTTTGAATCATTTTTTCACGTAACTGCGGATCACTGGTCATTGGGCCCAACATATTTTTCATCAATTCAGGATTCTCCTTCATTTGAATTACCCAGTCATTTAGGGTCTGCATCATGATGGTAGGGTTTTTCTGCATCATCTCATGCCAATGATGCATTAGTTTTTCATTTACCACCATATTTTGTATGAGTTGATTCATCATCTCGGGGCGTTTACTCATGATTGATGTGTCGTAATTACCATATCCTCTATCAACTAGTTTGAGATATGTGGAAGGCATCACACATGCAGGTGTGCCATCATTTTTTTGTAATAGCAAATGATCAGGCTTACATGTAATAGTATCAGGGTCTGTAAATTTTTTCCATTGATGATGAGGAGATATATTTTGAGCAAAAGAGTCTTCAAGATACATGACAGAAATGCTAAAAACTATCAAAAGCATAAAAAATAATTTAAGACTCAACAGAATGACTTAAAGTTTTTTTCATAAAAACTAATCGCATAATTTTAGATTATCAAGAAAGAATCAATTGATTTTTCGCTCTACTAGTTTGCCATGACCCAGTTTGCCAATAACCTCAAAATTATCAGCAACAATTTCTCCTCGAACAATTGTTTTTACAGGCCATCCTTTTAGATTTCTTCCTTCATATACAATATAATCAGAAAACCCTCCAAACAAATCTGATGTAACCTTTTTTTCTTTTTTTAAATCTATCATGGTAATGTCCGCATCCGAATTTTTTTCAAGCGTTCCTTTTTGTGGATACATCTCAAAGATTTGAGCAGCGTTTTGGCTAGTGAATTTTACAAATTGTTCAAGTGTTATTCTATTTTGATTCACTCCATCATTAAGTAGTATTGGAAGCACTGTTCCAATTCCCGGAAAACCTGCAAGTGCACCCCATACATCATCTCCACTAAGTTTAAGTTTTAGTTGATTTGCAACATGATCTGTACCAATTGTGTTGATCAGATTGTTTGATAATGCATTCCAAACTGCTTTAGAGTCTTTTTCTGATCTTATCGGAGGCATTACTTTTGCAAGATATCCTTGTTGTTTCTCATAAGATAAAGTAAGATAGTGTGGACAGGTTTCAACAAAAATTTTTGTTCCAAGTTTTCTCTCTTCTTCAATTTGTGTTAGTGCTCGCTCAGAACCAATATGTACAAAGTAAATCACACAGCCATAATCACGTCCAAATTTAGATACAGTTTTGATTGCTTTTGCCTCAAATTCAGGAGAACGGCTCTCAGACCAGGCATGCAATCCATCTTGTTTTTTCTCTTTTGCAGTTTTAATTCCACATCCACATGATTCATAGTCTTCAGCATGAACTAGTACTGGACAGCCAAGGGAAGCAGCCATTTTTACTGTTTGTTCAACTATTTCATCAGTTACGTCTACCTGATATGCTACAAGATCGTATGAATTAGGCGGCATATCCATGTATACATGACCAATTTCACCGCCTAAATTCATGTAAATTTTAAAAGACGTGATTCCTTTATTCACACAGAAATTCATCTCATTGATTTGATCTTTAGTAAAAATTGAAGCATGAATCGCATAATCCACATAATGATTTTTAGATGCCGCATCAAGCTGATCTTGCAATGACTTTGTGAACGGATCTCCCAGTCTTAGCATTCTCATCATAGTTGTGATTCCACCAATTGCTGCTGCATGAGATTCAGTTTTTGCAGCTTCATTAATTGGAGAATAAACACCATAGTGAACATGAGTATCTATTGGACCTGGAACAGAAATCAATCCATTTCCATTTATTTTATTATCACATGCAGGAATGTCATGTGTCAATCCAACTATTTTCCCCTCATCAATTATGATATTTTTGTCAACCATTCCTTGAGGAAAAATAACATGTGAGTCAATAATGACAGTATCATATGTCATATGAGAACATATGCTTACAGTTTATTATGCGTTGAGAAAAAATGTATGGAATTGCATACTTTCCTGTTTCTTATTGCTATAATATGTACAGTTTCTGTATGTCATATACAAGAGACCACATCAAATGATGAATCCAAATGCAAAGACATTACATGTTTGGCCAAAAATTAACAGATCAAGTTCTGCAATAAAGAAGAAGAATAGAATAATTGCAGAAGACAAGAAGAATTTGTGGAGCAGACAGAGTTAAGTCTCTAAATTAGAAAGTATATCCTATTTCATGAGAGTAAATTTGCAATGAGAACATGAATCATTTTCGTCTGTAGAATACTCTAAACCACAATTTGAACAAACAACAATATCTACCATGTATGCCTACGCTAATCCATACATAAAAACCCCTACAAATTATTCATCAGTCAGATCTATATACTACATTTCAAGATTTTCCTTGTTGACAATTATGTATATTCCAATACGACCATCAAGACGAAAGTCTGATGAAGATGAACTTGATGAATAGAGAGTTTGTGTTTCTCATAAATTTTGTATTTCAAAGGAGGTTTTAGTAATCATTATCTCATAATAGTTTGTGAATAATTGTGAACATTCTTTACTAATTTTGCCACATTCCTTTTATACTTAGGATTTCGTCAGCTTTTTCCTAACAATTTCTTGATTATCTTTTGCCACTTGGTAATCAGGTTTTATCTCCAAAACTCTTTCATAGTCTTTGTTTGATTCTTCATACTTTCGAAGCTTGTACAGTGACCAGGCCCTACCCATCCAGATCTCAACTTGATCTGATTTTGATTCAATTGCTTTATCATAGCTTTCAATTGCATCCTTGTATTTTTTAAGTTCATTAAGCGAATTGCCTCTGTTGGTCCATGCCCATAATAGTCTGGTTTTATCTCAATTGCTTTGTCATAGCTTTCAATAGCCTCATCATATTTTCCTAATTTACTTGGGATACTCCTAGATTGTACCATGCTTTGTAATCCTCTGGCTTTATCTCATCAGTTTTAATGACTGTCTTTTTTTCAAATTCTTTTGTGTCTTTTTTGGATTCAGGCCAAGAGAAGAATTTCAATTGGATTAACGTGTTATG
Source organism: Candidatus Nitrosopumilus sp. (assembly GCA_029864805.1). The sequence continues at coordinate 10,358 of JAOTSS010000049.1, forward strand.
GCACGAATAAAAGTTGTTTTACACCCATCATACCTTTTAGCATTAACAACATCAACTAGATTCTGGTAATTTACAATATCACATAATGGTGCATTTAGCAATGAAGGGAGATACTGAGAAAATTGAGAGTTTAGTATGGGAAATTATTGATCTGTTCTAATCGATTTACTTAAATCGGATGATTGTGAATAAGCTCTAATGGTTTTCAGAAAATGCATTTACTGTGATAGTGAATTTGAAGACATATTCAATAAAAGGGTATGTTCAACAAAATGCGCAGTTGAGGTTTTACATAATCAAATCTTCAATTGATTACCATTTTTAGAATTTTATCCAAGATTAATCTAAACACTTCTCAATAGAATAAATTCCCAAAATTACTCCATGCAGTATTTCGCAGCATTCAAACCATTTGAAATCTATGATGAATTCTACGGCACTAGGAATGTATGTTAAATTGTTCCTAATTTCTGATAAAATCAACTTAGACAATTGGCATACAACACATGAAACCAATCTATCAAATTTAGATTCATTCTTGGAAGATAGGAATTCATTATGTTAATCTATAGAACAACAAATGTTATAATATTGGAGATACAATTTTTGAAAAATCACTTCAGCTGCATAAACTATACAAAGTTGCAAATATTATCGCAATAAGTTCAGATATTTCCGCAAGAAGAAATGACAGATATCAAAAGGATTAGAGTCAATTCTGGCTAACTTAATTAAATAGATTCAAATCTAAATTTTCATGAACTGGAAAAAATCACTTGTTGAAAGATTGGGAAATCAGTGTAGAGTTTGTAATCAAAATGATATTGAGAAATTAGACATAGATTTTATCAACGGTCAGGGATATCTTGAGGATCAATATTTTGAGAATAAAGATGAAATGTATGTTTGGTTTGTCTTGCATTTCAAGGAAGAATCTGAATATTTACAATCCATTTGTATTGACTGTAAATCAAAAAAGATAGAAGACAAATCAATTCCATTATCAAAATTAGAGGAATTTTACTTTATACCTAGAGCAATGGATAACCAAGAAATTATGAGATGGATGGATAAAAAAGCTGAAGAACTATTAGTATTTCTAAGAGAAAACAAACAGTTTGTTTCAATAGAAAGAAGATTGGAAAGACATTATGGGGATTTGAGAGATAAATTTACAGAGATTGATAGAAACATCACATTAATTGAATACGAAAAAAAGTGGTTGCCAAAGAGATTTGCAGATGTAATCGAAAAGGACCTAAATGAAAACCCAGAGATTAAGAGTTTAGTGGAAAAACATCATAGACCAAAAATTCCAAATACGGGCCACTAGAAAAAATTTACTCATATTGATGATATTTAGAATAAAAATTCTAAATTCAATAAAAATAATTTAGTTGAGTATATTGATAGTGTTATTCATTTAGAATCCTAATAAATCAATACAACAATAATTGTGACTATCCATTTAAGTCAAATTTATTGAGAAAATGAATAAAAGCACAACTCTAAGAGATAGTCCATTGGGCCGGTGATTTAGGGGTATAATGCCTCGTTCGCAACGAGGATGTCGAGGGTTCGATTCTCTCCCGGTCCACCAAAACTTTTGAAATTAACTTAAGAACAGTTTGATTGTAAATTTTTGATTACTACTCAACGTCATCAGAAATAGTTTTTCTTTCCTTTTTTTGTTAAAATATGCAGAGTAATTTCAAAGTCAGAAAGTAGACCAAAATTACATGTCATGAATCAGAAAAATATTCTACAAAAATCAATCTGAGGCAAAAATACTCCAATGAAGCTAAAACATACAGGTTTTCTTTCGAGCCATCTTTCTTATACCTGTAGCACCTAAATTAAGGGCCTTATTTCGTTAAAACATTTCAAATGAATACTATTCTAGAAACTATTATACATAAATAAAAAATATAGTCACTATGGAAGTTTTTGACGGCAAAAAAGCTGCACAAGATTACATGTCAAAACATACGTTAGCATTTTCTACACCGGAATTAACTCTTATGAGATTTGCATTTTGGTTAGGTGATTCAGTGCCAGATCCAAAAAACGAGGAAAAAGGAATTCCAAGAATGATGACATATTTGACAGAGCAAGACTTTCAACCGGTTTTAATTGATGATGATAAATACGAACCATCAGGTGCAGTCAGAAGTTCAGCAGTTGTAGGAAATGCATACAATGAGATTCAGACAGATGGAAAGTTTTGTTCAGAATGTGGAACTAGTCTATCTGCTACTGCAAAGTTTTGTCCCGAATGTGGAACTACACAATAAGAAAATAATTTTTCAACTAATTTTATGTTTTAGTGCCACACTTTGTACAAAATTTTGCATTGGCTCTTAATACAGCACCACATGAAGAACATCCATTGCCTTCATTATGTGGAACAGTTTGTCTTGGCATCAATGAGGGATCAGGTGATGGTAAAGTTCCAACATCACCAAATGCTTCTTGTGCAGAAACGATACCGGGTGGACCTCCACCAACTGGATTTTGTGCAGTTCCTGCTCTTGGTGGCATTCCTGTTCCACCTGCCATCATTCCAGGATTTCCCATTCCAGGCATCAAACCCGGAGATTGTGTATTTCCAGTACCTGTACCCAATGATTTTTTCATTTCAAATATTACTTTAATTGCAAGAAATTCTAATGCAGAATACGCCACTGTGTAATCACCTAATTTTTGGAAGAATTCTTTGTCACTGAGTTGACCTTTTTTGTACATATTATTTGTATCAAGAAATGATTCATAGTAACCCTGAGATTCATCAAACAAACTTTGTAGTTTATCAAATAACATGTTTAGAGTGTCTACTTCACCAAATGACATATTCACACTCAATTTTTGGAATATTAATTACTTTAGGATCAAAAAAGAGGAAAACGTATTTGAGTTTATTGAAGTGCTCTATCAATCATATTTTTGTATGATTCTTTAGAAGCTGCACCTACTTGTTGGCTAACTATTTCACCTTTGTTAAGGAGGATTAAGGTTGGGATACTAAAGACGTTGTATTTAGATGCCAATTCATTGGCCTCATCAACATTAACCTTGACAAATTTTACTTTGCCATCATAGTCATTAGCCAATTCTTCAACTACTGGACCTACCATTCTACATGGACCACACCATTCGGCCCAAAAGTCTACAAATACAGG